>DSAS01000043.1 GCA_011046365.1 Fidelibacterota bacterium | reverse complement strand
TCGGTTGTTGCGTTCCGATCCCGAGGTGAATATTGTCACCGCCGCGAGAACCGGTATTACCTCAGAGGAACTCGCCGATCCCAACGTCGTGAAGGTATTACTGGATAAAAACCGGAATGCTCTGCTGTTCAGTCGCCAGAATATTCCCTATATCCGGGACCGTTCGGCTTTGACCGTGCACCCCGCCCGGCAGCATATCGGTTTGTACGTTTTCAGGAACAGTTATTTACAGCGCTTCGTCGGTTTACCACAAACCGAGCTGGAGCGGCTGGAGCAGCTGGAGCAGCTGCGGATACTCGAAAACAGTGAGATAATCAGGGTTGTTGAAACCGACCAATATTCGCTGGGCATTGATACCGAAGCAGATTTAAAACAGGCAGAAAGGATCATAGCGGCACATGAAAACTGAGACGCTGACGAAATATATTTTTGTTACCGGCGGAGTCATTTCCGGATTGGGCAAAGGAATTGCCAGTGCCTCGATAGGTTACCTGCTGAAATCGCGGGGTTATCGGGTGACCATTCAGAAATTTGATCCCTATATCAATGTTGATCCCGGGACCATGAGTCCCTATCAGCATGGCGAAGTCTTCGTTCTCGAGGACGGTGCGGAAACCGACCTCGATCTGGGGCATTACGAACGGTTTATTGATGAGAATATGAGTTCTTGGAATAATACGACTACCGGCAAAGTCTATCACACGGTGATCAACCGGGAGCGCCGCGGTGACTATCTGGGAGCGACGGTGCAGGTTATTCCCCATATCACCGATGAGATCAAACGACGTTTCCTGGCGGTCAATAAAGATAAAAATTATGACGTGGTGATTACAGAAGTGGGCGGTACGGTGGGTGACATTGAGAGTCAGCCTTTTCTTGAAGCGATCCGTCAGTTCCGGATTGATGTGGGTTCCGAAAATTGTCTCAGTATGCATCTGACCCTGGTACCCTACATCGAGACCAGCGGCGAGATCAAGACCAAACCGACCCAGCACAGCGTTCAGCGCCTGCGGGAAATTGGCATTCAGCCGGATATCCTGCTTTGCCGCACGAAGTATCATCTCGACGATTCCGTCAAGAAGAAAATCGCACTATTCTGCAATGTTACCCCCAAAGCGGTGATTGAAGCCTTTGATGTGGAGACGATTTATGAAATTCCGCTGGTTTACGAACGCCAGTTTCTCGGCGATTTGATTCTGGAAACGCTGGGACTTCCCAGGCGGAAATCCGATCTGAAAACGCTGGAGCGGTTTGTTCAGAAGATCAAGAAGCCCGCAAAGCAGGTCACTATTGCAGTTTGCGGGAAATATACCCAGCTGCATGATGCCTATAAATCCATCATGGAAGCCTTTATTCATGCCGGCGTGGAAAATGACTGCCGGGTCAATATCCGCTGGATTGAAGCCGAGGATATCCGCGCTGAGGATTCCGCAAAATTGTTGGATGATGTGGACGGCTTGCTGGTGCCGGGCGGTTTTGGTGACCGGGGCATCGAAGGAAAGATTCAGGCGATCCGGGTTGCCCGGGAGGGAAAAATTCCCTTCTTCGGCATCTGTCTCGGATTGCAGTGTGCCGTCATCGAATTTGCCCGTCATTGCTGTGGAATGGAGGGCGCCAACAGCCGCGAATTTGATGAGGATACAAAATTTACAGTCATTGATCTGATGGAAGCCCAGAAGAGCGTTTCCAATAAGGGCGGCACTATGCGGCTGGGTGCCTATCCGGCGCAAATCCAGCCGGATACCAGAGCCGCAAAAATCTATGGAGTGCGCAAGATTTCGGAACGCCATCGGCATCGTTACGAGGTCAACAATCAGTATCTGCCCCAGTTGTTGGAAAACGGATTGGTCATCGGTGCCGTGAATGCAGAGCTGGATCTGGTGGAGATGATCGAATTACCCGGGCACCCCTGGTTTGTTGCCTGTCAGTTTCATCCGGAATTGAAATCCCGGGTGAATCGGGCGCATCCGCTGTTTCGTGAGTTTGTCAGAGCAGCAGTGAATTATCGTAAAGGACGAACAGATGTCAGAAATTAGGTTGGATAATATTAAAATCGGCAAACGGCAGCCGCTGGTTTTTATTCTGGGACCCTGTGTTATCGAAAGTTACGACCATACCCTGTTTATGGCGGAGCAGCTGCGGCAGCTGGCGGAGCGCCTGAAATTTCCGCTGATCTTTAAAGCCTCTTTTGACAAAGCCAACCGCAGTTCGGTGGATTCCTATCGCGGTCCGGGATTGGAAGAGGGATTGAAAATTCTTATGGCTGTGAAGGATAAATTTACACTGCCGATTATTACCGATGTACATGAGACCGGTCAGGTGGCACCGGTTGCCGAGGTGGCGGATGTTATTCAGATTCCGGCTTTTTTATGTCGTCAGACCGATCTGCTGCTGGCTGCCGGTCAGACCGGGAAGGCGATTAATGTCAAGAAAGGTCAGTTTGTTGCGCCGCAGGATATGCAGCATGCGGTCAGGAAGATTGAGAGTACCGGCAACCGCCGAATTCTGTTGACGGAACGCGGGGCAAGCTTCGGCTACGGGGCGCTGATCGCCGATCTTCGGGCTGTACCGATTATGCAGAAGACTGGCTACCCGGTGATTTTCGATGCCACGCACTCCGCTCAGGCACCTGGCGGAAAAACCACCGGTGGTAGTCGTGAATTTATACCCTGCACGGCGCGGGCGATGGTGGCTGCCGGCTGCAATGGAATTTTTATGGAAGTGCATGACGATCCGGAGCAGGCTTTGAGTGACCGCAGCACCCAGTATCCTCTGGCGCATCTATCCGAACTGATTGAACAATTAATCGCTCTGCGGACGCTGGTGAAGGATTTTCATGACTGAGAAATTGTTGACAGAAAAATTGAAGCAGATTCGGTTGATCATCTCCGATGTGGACGGCGTGTTCACCGATGGTTCGCTGTACATTGGTCAGCAAGGCGAGCTGTTTAAACGCTTTCATGCGTTGGACGGCGCCGGTATCGCATTGCTGCAGGCGGTGAATTTTCCCATGGCAATCATTACCGGGCGGGCGTCGGAGATCACCCGTGAGCGTATGCGCGAGCTGGGACTTGCTGAGCATCTGTACCAGGGTAACCTGGCGAAGCTTGAACCTTACGGGAAAATTCGCAGTGAATTCAAACTACAGGATGCGGAAATATTGTATATCGGTGACGATCTGGTGGACCTGCCGTTGATCCGGCGTGCCGGTGTCGGAGTGGCGGTAGCCAATGCGCATCCGAGCGTTAAAGAGGCTGCCGATTATGTTACCCGGAAAGAGGGTGGTTCCGGTGCAGTGCGGGAGATTATAGAGTTGCTTTTAACCGCCCAGGATAAGTACATTGTCGCGATGGAAACATTGAATAAGCATACCTACAAGGATTTCTAACATGCCGGAACCATACCTGAAAATCGCTAAAGAATTGATCCGTGCTGAGTCCTTTGCGATTGCAAAACTGGAAGATCGGATTGACGATAATTTCGCGCGGATAGTTGAACTACTTTATAGAATCAGGGGCAAGGTGATTATTACCGGTGTCGGCAAATCTGGCTTGGTGGGACGCAAAATCGCCGCGACGCTAGCCTCCACCGGCACGCCCAGTTTTTTTATCCATGCCTATGAAGCCGGACATGGCGACATAGGTAGTGTGAGTCAGAATGACGCCCTGATTGTCATCTCGAACAGCGGTGAAACCAGCGAAGTACTCAATCTTTTACCCTATCTGAAGAAGAAAAAGGTACTGGTTGTCGGATTTGTCGGCAATGTTCAATCATCGCTGGGGAAAAAGTGTGATATTGTGATTAACACCGGGGTCTCTTCCGAAGCCTGCCCCATGGGAATTGTACCTACCGCCAGTACAATTGTGACCCTGGCGATGGGTGATGCCCTGGCGATAGCGCTGATGAATAAGCGCAAGTTCAAAGAGTTGGATTTTGCCGGATTGCATCCTGGCGGTTCGCTGGGACGACGGCTGTTGACGACGGTGGAAGACCTGATGCATACCGGTGACGAGATTCCGCTGGCTACAATAAATGACAGCATGAAACAGGTGCTTTTTACCATGACCCAGAAAGGTTTGGGAGTCGTGGGAATTCTCGACCAGAGCGGACGGTTGGTAGGCGTTATCACCGATGGTGATTTGCGGCGCGGACTGGAGCAGACCGGTGATTTCTTTCATCAGGCGCCGGCTGCGATCATGAGCCGAAATCCGAAATTCGTCAATTCTCAGACACTGGCGATTGATGCCCTTTACCAAATGGAAAAATATGCCGTCACCAACCTGTTTGTATTTAACGGCAAGCAGACCGGGATTCCCACCGGTATTATTCATATTCATGATATTTTACGTTACGGAATAATGGTAAAATGAAACGCTTGATTTGGTATTGCACGATCCTGGTTTTCTTGCTCGGTTGTCAGTCGAGCGAGGAGAATGTCATTGAGTCGGAAGAGCGGGTGTACCCCGATCAGGAGAGCTGGAATACCACGATTATGCTGACCAAGAACGGGCAGAAGCGGGCGTTGGTACTGGCGGGACATTTAACCAAGAATAACAATGAAGCGCTGATCATGATGGATGACAGCGTGGATGTGGATTTTTTTAACGCCGAGCAGTCCCACCTCTCGCATTTGACGGCACAACAGGCGCAGGTGAATGAAAATACCAATGATCTCCTTGCCAGCGGAAATGTTGTCGTCGTTTCGGATAGTGGAGTAACCCTGTATACGGAAGAGCTGCGCTGGGATCATCAGCGTGAGCGGATTGTTTCCGAGGTATTCATCACCTTTGTACAGGATCAGGATACATTAACGGGCATTGGCTTTGAATCGGATTCGGACCTGAAAAATTGGATCATCCGGAAACCCAGTGGAGTAACCGAAAGGAAGATCAAAGAGTAGTCGGATAATGATGCCGAAGACCGCCACACCGGAGAAAATATTGCGAGGTAAAAACCTCTGTAAAATTTACGGCAAGAAAATGGTCGTCAACCACTGTACCATTGAGGTGCATAAGGGCGAGGTTGTCGGTCTGCTGGGACCGAACGGCGCCGGTAAAACAACCACATTTCACATGTTTACCGGAATGATACGTCCAAGTTCGGGGCGGGTGTTTCTCAACAATCTGGAGCTGACCCATCTGCCCATGTACCGACGGGCGAAGTTGGGGATCGGTTATCTGTCCCAGGAGCCGTCGGTGTTTCGGAAGTTGACCGTGGAGCAGAACCTGTTGCTGGTTTTGCAAACCCTGGGAATCAGTAAAGAGGAGCAGCTGGAGCGGCTGGAGCAGCTGCTGGATGAGTTGGGCATCCGAAAATTTCGCAAGAGCAAAGCTTACACCCTTTCCGGCGGTGAGCGGCGGCGGACGGAGATTACCCGCGCCCTGGTGACCAGACCCGACTTTATTCTGCTGGATGAGCCTTTTGTGGGTGTTGATCCGATTGCCGTGGAGGATATTCAGAAAATCGTGGTAGGTCTGAAAGACCGCAATATCGGGGTCCTGATTACCGATCATAATGTCCACGAAACTCTGTCCATTACCGACCGCTCTTACCTGATGTTTGAAGGTCGCATTTTAAAATCCGGCACTTCGGAAATGCTGGCTACCGATGAGGATGCCAAGCGACTGTATTTAGGAGATAGTTTCAGACTGGACCGCTGATGCAATTGTCACAAACCCAGGTGCAAAAATTGTCGCAGGAGCTGCATTTGACGCCGCAGCAGATTCTGCAATCCACCATTCTGCAGCTGACGACTCTGGCGCTGGAAGCCCGCGTCAATCAGGAGTTGGAACAGAATCCGGTTCTGGAGGAGGTTCTGCCGGAGGAGAAGGAAGTAGACGAGCCGGAAGAGGCGGAACAGGATGAGACCGATGATATTGACTGGGATGAGATTTTACACCAGAATGACGATTACCAACCGAAAACGGAGTATGATTACAGCCGGGAAGAATTTATTCCAACGCAGGTCTCCCCGCGGGGTATGGTGGATTACCTGTTTGATCAATTGAAACTGATGAATCTGAACGATCAGGAAATGCAGATTGCCCGGGAAATTATCTGGAATCTCGATGAGCGCGGCTATCTGGGCGTGCCCATCGAAAACATCGCCTACAGTCAATCGGTGAGCATCGCAAAGGCAGAGCAGGTTCTTAAATATGTTCAGCAGATGGACCCACCCGGAATAGCCGCCCGGAATCTGCAGGAGTGTTTGCTGATTCAGCTCCATCAGATGCACAATGCCGAAGATGCCGTTATCCTCGTGCGGGACCATTTTAACGATTTTGCCAATCGCCGGTTTCGACAGATTATTAAAAATCTGGGCTGGACTAAAGAGCGACTGGAAAAAGCTCAGCAGAAGATTCAGAAATTGAATCCCAAACCGGGCGTATCTTTGATGGGCAGCGACCCGCAGTACATTGTGCCCGATCTGATCGTTGAGAAGGTAGGCGACGATTTCATTATCGAAGTGAACGATTCCCGGGTTCCCGAATTGCGAATCAATTCCGGTTATCTGAACATGATCTCTGACGGTGAAAAATTATCCTCTGATGCCAAGCAGTACCTGAAGAAGAAGATTGACATGGCAAAATGGTTTATTCAATCCATTTATCAGCGCCGCCTGACTATGATCAAGGTGATGAAAGCGATTATCAACCACCAGCGGGATTTTTTTGAAGACTGCCGGAATCCGCTGAAACCGATGATTCTGAAGGATATCGCCGAAGATGTGAATATGGATATTTCAACCATCAGCCGAGTAACCAACGGTAAATATGTCCAGCTCAGTTCCGGAATCTACGAATTAAAATATTTTTTCAACGAAGGTATGGTTGATGAAAGCGGAGAGGAAATTTCCACCCGGATTATTAAGGAGAAACTGAAAGCGATTATTGATTTGGAAGACAAGCAGAAGCCCCATAGTGATGATCATCTGGCGCAATTGCTGAAAAAGGAGGGTTACCCGATTGCCCGCCGGACAGTGGCAAAATATCGGGAACAGTTGAAAATTCCCGTAGCGCGGCTACGGCGAAGCATTTAAGGGAGGTATAATATGGCTGGAAAAAGGGTAAAAATTGGTGATAATGAGTTTGAGGTCTCCTCATCGCGGACCTTTCTGCTCATTGTTGTCACCCTGTTAATTGTTGTTGGTGTCACGGTAGCCATGTCGTTTTACACGGTGGATGCCAATGAAAACGGGGTGATCTTACGATTTGGGAAATATCTCAAAACCACCTATCCGGGACTGCATCTGAAATTTCCCTGGGGAATAGACAAACTGTATCGCGTTCGGGTGGAGTATCAGTGGAAAGAGGAATTTGGTTTTCGAACTGCCCGTCCCGGAGTAAAAACGGTTTATGCCAAGAGTCAGTATACTGATGAATCCTGGATGCTGACCGGCGATCTGAATATTGCCGATGTGCAGTGGGTTGTGCAGTACAAGATTAAGGACCCGGTGAAATATCTGTTTAATGTCCGGGAACAGAGCGGGACCATTCGGGCGATCGCCGAGGCTGCTATGCGTTTTGTGGTGGGCGATCGCTCGTTTCAGGAGGTGTTGCAATCGGATCGCCGCAAGGTCGCCTTGCTGGCTCAGGACTATATGCAGCAAACCCTGGATGAATACGATATGGGTATCCGGATCGAGCTGGTACAATTGATTACCGTTCAACCGCCGGACCCGGTTTTCGATTCCTATAATGAAGTTAACCGGGCGAAGCAGGAGCAGGAGACCGCTATCAACGAAGCGAGTAAAACCTACAACAAGGAGATTTTCCGGGTTGAAGGTGAAGCCAAGCGCGTCGTCCAGGAAGCTCGTGGATATGCCATCGACCGCACCAACCGGGCGACCGGAGATGCGGATCTGTTCACTGCGGTCTTCGAAGAGTATCTAAAAGCGAAAGAGGTGACCCGCCAGCGTCTCTATCTGGAAACCATGGGGACGGTGATGCGGAATGTTGAAGAAAAAATTTTGGTTGATAAAGAGGTGAAAAGTCTCGTACCTCTGCTCAACCTGAATAGAAAGGCGGTGACCCAATGAAAGGCGGTAAAATTATCCTGTTACTATTGATCGTATTGATAATTGTATTTTTTAGCACGGCGCTTTTTATTCTGAATGAAACCCAGCAGGCGATCATTACACAGTTTGGCAAGCCGGTAGGAGAACCCATTACAAGGGCGGGAATCCATCTGAAAGTGCCCTTCATCCAGAAAGTCCTGGTTTTTGATAAGCGTATTCTGGAGTGGGACGGCAATCCCCAGGAGATTCCCACCAAAGACAATAAATTTATCTATATTGATACCTTTGCCCGGTGGCGGATTTCCGATGCGCTGGCATTTTACAAAAGCAACCGTAGCGAGATGGTGGGCTATTCCCGGCTGGATGATCTACTGGATGGCGCCGTGCGGGATGAAATTGCCAACCATACATTGCCGGAAATAATCCGTAGCTCCGATCGTGAGATGATCACTCAGGAGGTGGAATCGGCGGATATTACAACATCGCTGGACTCCTCCCAGTTTGAAGATTTTGACGTTCCCGGCGCCCGGGCAAAAATCATAGATACGATTGTGGAGAATGTGAGCACTAAACTGGAAGACCTTAATCTGGGTATTGAGGTTATTGATCTGCAGATTAAACGGATTGACTATAATACGGAGGTCCAGAAAAAGGTCTTTGACCGCATGATCTCGGCACAGCTCCGCATCGCAGAGAAATATCGCGCCATCGGTCAGGGTGAAAAGGAGCGAATCATGGGAAAATTGTCCCAGAAAAAGAAGGAAATCCTTTCCCAGGCTTATCTGGAATCTCAGCAAATCCGGGGGAAAGCCGACGCCGAAGCCGTGAAAATCTACGGCAATGCCTATAACCGTTCGGCGGATTCCCGGGATTTCTACAAGTTTCTGCGAACCCTGGAAACCTACCAGACGGCAATTGACAGCTCCACGACGCTGATTATGTCCACGGACAATGAGTTCCTGCAATATCTTGGCACCACCAAGTGAAAGGGAAGATCTACACCATGAACAATGCAAATTACCGGGCGAGCAGAGAGCAGATTCGCGGAACCACTGTTATCGGTGTACGGCGAAACGGTCAGTCGGCGATGGGCAGCGACGGACAGGTGACCAACGGCAATACCGTTTTGAAGCACAATACCCGTAAAATCCGTAAACTCTATAAAGAGAGTATTTTGGTGGGATTTGCCGGTTCCACCGCCGACGCCCTGACTCTTTTTGAAAAATTCGAAGGGGAGCTGGAAAAATACAAGGGCAACATCAACCGGGCTGCAGTTGAATTGGCGAAGCTCTGGCGAACCGACAAATATCTGCGCCGCCTGGAAGCCCTGCTGACGGTGATGAGTTCCGCAACATCCCTGATTATTTCCGGGACCGGCGACGTCATCGAACCCGATGACGATATCGTGGCAATCGGGTCGGGTGGACCCTATGCTCTCGCCGCCGCCCGGGCTCTGCTGCAGCATAGCCAGCTGACAGCCAGAGAAATCGTCGAAGAAGCGCTGCACATCGCCGCCAAAATCTGTATCTATACCAATGATAATTTAACCGTAATGGAATTATGAACCGCAAAGATTTGACACCCCGTGAAATTGTGAAAGAGTTGGATGCCTATATCATCGGACAGGACAGTGCCAAAAAGGCGGTGGCGATTGCGCTGCGCAACCGCTGGCGCCGACAGCATGTGGAGGGTCCCATCAAGGAGGATATAATGCCGAATAATATCATCCTGATCGGTCCCACCGGAGTCGGAAAAACCGAAATCGCCCGGCGGTTGTCGAATCTGGCGCATGCGCCGTTTATGAAAGTTGAAGCCTCTAAATTCACCGAGGTTGGTTACGTCGGTCGGGATGTGGAGTCCATTATCAGGGACTTGACCAACATTTCGGTCAGTTTGGTGAAAGCCGAACGCATCGCTGAAGTGACCGAACAGGCGACGACAATGGCTAACGAACGGATTCTGGATATTCTCCTGCCGCCCCGGAAGTCCGCCAGAGAAATGGAATCCGCCGGTGAAAGCCAGGAGACCCAGCTGTCGCATACCCGTGAGAGATTCCGGGAAATGCTGGAAAACGGTTCCATGGAAGACCGGGTGATTGAAATCACCGTTCAAAAAGGCGGAACACCGATCATGCAGGTCTTTGGACCCGCCGGTATGGAAGAGATGGGGTTGAATCTGAGTGAGATGCTGGGCAGTGCCTTCCCCAAGAAGAAAAAGGTGCAGAAAACCACCATTGCCGAAGCCCGTAAAATCTTTACTCAGGAAGAAGCCGAAAAGCTGGTGGATAATGACCTGATCATTCAGGAAGCTATCCGGCGGGTGGAGGAATCGGGCATCGTATTCCTGGATGAAATTGATAAAATTGCCGCATCACGCGGCGATACCGGGCGCGGTCCCGATGTTTCCCGCGAGGGCGTCCAGAGAGATATCCTGCCGATCGTGGAAGGCTCCAACGTTCAGACGAAATTCGGTGTCGTGAGAACCGACCATATTCTTTTCATCGCCGCCGGTGCATTTCACATGACCAAACCATCGGATTTGATTCCGGAGCTGCAGGGTCGCTTTCCCATCCGGGTAGAGATGGACAGCCTCGGAAAGGCTGAATTCATTCAGATTCTGCAGAATCCCCGCAATGCCCTTCTCAAGCAATATCAGGCGTTGTTGCAAACTGAGGGTGTCGAGCTGATTGTAGAAGATGATGCCATTGAAGAGATTGCCCAGTTGGCGGAGGAGGTCAATGATAAGATGGAAAACATCGGCGCCCGCCGCCTGCATACTATCATGACCACCCTGCTGGAAGATGTTCTGTTTCAAATACCCGATCAGAAAATCAAAACGGTTCGAGTGACCCGTGAGAATGTGGAGAAGAGATTGGCGGAGCTGATTAAGGATCGCGATTTAAGTCGCTACATTCTTTAGGAGGAGTGTGTGAAACGAGATTTTATTCATATTACCGATTTCTCGAGTGATGAAATTCAGGAAATCTTCGAACTGACTGCTAAAATGAAAACTCTGGTTAAAGCGGGGCGCGAATATGCGCCTTTAAAGGGAAAAAATATGGCGATGATTTTTGCGAAACCCTCTGCGCGGACCCGGATTTCCTTTGAAACCGGGATGTCCCAGCTGGGCGGTCATGCGATCTATCTGAGCCCCGACGATATCGGCATCGGCAAGCGGGAAGCCGTAAAAGACATTGCTCGGGTTATCTCCCGCTACGACGAGATCATCATGGCACGCCTCTTTGATCATGCCCACATGCTGGAACTGGCTGAATTTGCCACCGTACCGGTGATTAACGGGCTGACCGATCTCAATCACCCCTGTCAGGTTATGGCGGATATTTTTACCGTGCTGGAGCATCGTAAACATCTGAACGACCTGAAAGTCGCCTTTGTGGGCGACGGTAACAATGTCGCCAACTCCTGGATCAATTTAGCCGCGCGGCTGCCGTTGCATTTTATGCTGGCGTCGCCCAGCGGTTATGACCCCGATGAGACCATTCTGAAAAATGCCCGCAGCGCCGGCATCAGCCGCATTGAGATCGTCCGCGATCCCGTGGAAGCCGTCACGGACGCCGACGTGATTTACACCGATGTCTGGGCTAGTATGGGGCAGGAAGTCGAGGCTGAAAAACGTCGCCGGGATTTTTTACCTTTCCAGGTCAACGGTGAACTGATTCGTCATGCCCGCAAAGATGTCCTGATTATGCATTGCCTCCCGGCTCACCGGGGCGACGAAATCACCGACGAGGTGATTGACGGTCCCAATTCCATTGTCTTTGATGAAGCCGAAAATCGCATGCACGTTCAGAAAGCGATAATCGTGAAATTGCTGAAGTAGTAAAATTTAAGAAAAATCAACCAAAGCCTTCCGGGAAACCGCGGAAGGCTTTTTTTATAATTTGGAGATTCTGATTTTTACAATAAATTTAAACGGCAGAATGGAGGGATATAATGCTGGCGAAAAAAGAGCAGAATGTTGAGATGAGCAAAAACGGCTGGGTTGACAAAATCCAGCTGTTGGAGAATTTGCCCGGCGTCATCTATCGCTGTGCCAATGACCGGAATTGGACAATGCTGGACATCAGTTCCGACTGTGGGGACCTTTTGGAATATCAGCCCGAGGAGCTGATTGGCAACAAGGTTGTCAGTTACGGTGAGCTGATTGAAGCCGAGGACCGGAAAATGGTCTTTGCGACCGTCGGGAAAGCGCTTAAAAAACGGAAATCCTTTATTTTGGAGTACCGTATCCGCACGGCATCGGGGAAAATCAAATGGGTCTGGGAGCATGGGATCGGTGTGTTTTCCGACGATGGTAAATTGCAATGGCTGGAAGGCTACATTACCGAGATAACGGAAGCGCAAGTCCTAAACAAAGAAGAAAAATACCGGTTACTGGTGGAAAATATTAAGGATGGAATCGTCATCAGCCAATTTGATAAATTCATCTTTATCAACGAACAGTTCGCCACCATGCTGGGCTATACGGTTGATGAGCTGCTAATGCGGGATTACCGTGATATCTACACCGAGCGGGGGCTGGCAATTCTCTATGAGCGCAGCCGCCGCCGTGAACAGGGCGAGCAGGTGCCCTCCCAGTATGAAACCGTCTTTAAACGGCAAGACGGTTCTGAAATTGACGTCGAAGCCAATGTGACGATCATAAATTATCAGGGCAGTACGGCGACATTCGCGGTCATTCGCGATATCACGGAGCGCAAAAAAGCTGAAAGCGAAATTCAGCGCCAGAAACAGTATTTTCAAGCCATCTTCAACAGCGCTTCCGATGCGATTGTCTCATTGGATTTACATGGGAATGTGGTCAGCGTCAATCCCTCATTTGAAAAATTGTTCGGTTATACCCAGGCAGAAATTCAGGGGCGCAATCTCGATCGGATGATCGTTGATCAAAAGGATTATCATAATGCCGCTGACGTTACCAAAAGTGTGCAGGCTGGCGGAATTGCCAATCTGGACCGCAGGCGTCGTCGCAAGGACGGCTCATATATTGATGTTTCGGTCAGCGGAGCGCCGATCACTGTTGACGGTGAACATATCGGCGCACTGGCGATTTACAGAGATATCACCGAACGCAAACGCTTTGAAGAAGCGCTGTCCGCGGAACGTAATCTCATGCGTACGATGATTGATCATCTTCCCGTTGCAATCTATGTGAAGAATCCTGCCCGCCAGAAAACTCTCTCAAATCCGGCGGACTTCAATAACATGGGTGCGGAATCGGAAGCCGAAGTGCTTGGCAAGACCGATTTTGATTTCTTTCCACCGGAACTGGCGGCTGCTTTTGATGCGGATGATAAAAAAGTCATCCAGACCGGAGAAGCTATCCATGACCGTGAAGAAAAGGTGACCAGACCGGACGGCAGTATCGGCTGGCAGATAACCTCAAAAATTCCCCTGAAAAATGCTGCCGGTAAAGTGACTGGGCTGGTAGGTATCGGACACGATATTACAGACCGGAAGAAAGCCGAGGAGGAGCGTGAGCGCATCATCCGTGAACTCCAGAAAGCACTCGATAAAGTCACTACCCTGAGCGGGCTGATCCCGATCTGTGCCAACTGCAAGCGAATCCGGGATGATAAGGGCTACTGGAGCGATGTGGAACTCTATATTTCCAAACACTCCAAGGCAGAATTCAGCCATGGGCTCTGTAATGATTGCATGAAAAAATTATACCCCGAGCATTACGAGCGGTTGCGTGAACAGGGTAAACTCTAATCGTCGCGATCCTTTAAATGCCCGGTCTCACCGGAGACTCCGGTTGGAGCGCTTGAAGCTTCTGACGAATTGGATTGATCCGTTACGGACAGATTCTTTTTTTGGCGCTTTCGGTCAATCATAGCTCTGATAATAATTATCGGCAGGGTGATATACAGAATTGCGTTGATATATTGGTCGCAGAGGTTGCTGGGCCAGGGGAAGGGTTTGAAAATAAAAAAATCGGTTGCACGACCGTAGATAAGAATTTCCAGCACGTTGCCGGACGCCCCGATGGTCAGGCTGAGGATTACCGCATAAATCGTAAAATTGAAGTGGTCGAATTCCTCTTTCATAAGAGTATGCACCAGCGATGCAATCAGCAGTATAACGAATATCAATCCCGCCATAGCCCAGATAAAATGATTTTCAATTGGTCCAAACAGAAAATGATAGCCCGTATTATGGGTGCGATACAGCAGTAGAAAAGGGAGAAAGGTTTGCTGGACTTTTTCAAAGGGGAGTTTGAGATTGACGATATATTTTGTCAGAAAATCCAGCAGCAGGAGCGTAAAGCCGGTGACGATGGGACGGATGATTTTGGCGGATTGAATTTTCATGTCAGGGTTCTTGCCTCAGTTTGAATCAGCGGTGAGAACGCCGATATTGGTTTAAAAATCGAGTTGGGTCTTCCCGGGGACTCCGAATACGTCGGAATAGTGTGGTATAAATATTTTTAATCGCAGGGGATTCCTTTTCAGCCCCGGGATTCAGCACCAGACCGGTCAAAAGATGCGCCCACCCCTGCTTGAGTTCATCGCATTCCGCCTGCGCCGCCCCGAGGATGATATAGCCGTCCTGAGCCGCCAGATCGCCGTATTTGCTCGCCTGGGAAATCAGGTTCAGAGCATACTCAAAACGCCGCTGCCGGTAAGCGTTCCAGGCGAGTGCCGTAAAACAGGAATAGTAAAATTGATTCAGCAGGGAATCGGGTTGAGTGATATCCGGATGATACTTTTTAATGGTGACCGGCGTGCAGCGGTCAATGGCGGCTATAAGAAATTGATTGGATAAGGGGACCAAAAGTGAATCGTCCATCTCCAGTAGTTGTTCGGAAATGGTCTTAAAATTGCCGAAATCAGTATAGTCGGACTTCAGAATGTGGTCGGACAGCTGCCGGATAATCCGGCGGCGCAGGCTGTCATCTGGAGAACGGATTTGGAGACGGGGTAGCGTTGCCAGCGCTAACGCAAGCGGATCATCATATTCCAGGCGGTAATGCGCGAGATCGGCGGCATAGCGCTGCCTCTGAACTGAGTCCGGGAGCAGTCTCTCCATCAGTTGCCGGTCTAAACAGGTTCTGATTTCCGGATTCGACTGTGCCAGATGCTGATTGATAATAAATTCCAGCAGCCGGTCTTCCTGACCGCTCTCATTCAGTAACTTAAGTACCTGTCGAATAGCTGGGAAAAGACTGTCACTGCGGGGATAATCGGCAATAAAGCGGCAGGTCTCCGCCAGACGCTGCTCAGTAGCGTCAATGGCTTGCAGTGCCTGATACCGTTCCTGCTCCGGCTGCCGGAAACAGGCAAAAGGGAGGGTCATAATCAGGACGAACAGCGGGATATTTATAATGGACTTTTCGATGTGATAAATCATGCAGCTAGGTCACTTTTTCTTGGTGATGCGACGCCAGCCGAACAGCGGCGCCCGCAAAGGCAGAAATCCGGCGTTAACAGAACGAACATCCTGCAATGAAATAAAAATGTTGGGATCAATTTCCCGTGCCAGCGCGAGGACCTCTTTGACCTGGCGCCGGTGAACAACACTGAAAATAATATTGACATCCCCTTTAGCGCCTTTGGCTTTTATGACCGTGGCGCCGTAGCCGGCGTCCCGCAACGCCATCGGCAGTATTTCCATGGTATTTCGGGTAATGATACGGATCGCTTGCTGCCCCATTGCAATTTTTTCCTCGATGGTAATGCCGATATAATTGCCCATGGCAAAACCAAAACCGTAAGCCAAAAAACAGGCGATATTGGTGACGTGCTGAAAGACCTGTGAGATCGCGAGTAACCAGATGGATACTTCGATGAATCCCAGCAGGGCGGAGATCGCCTTTTTACCTTTCGAGACCAGAATGATTCGGAAGGTCCCGATAGACACGTCGGTCACCCGGGCAATGAAAATCAGGAGCGGAATTAGAATCCAGGTGATAATCCAGGGATGGTCGTTAAATATCAACATTGCCTTGCCATCATTCAAAAAGTTGTATATTGCCACCAGTGTGCAGGAAAACCACAGTCTCATCCGGTTTGATCCTGCCGGAGCGGCAGTAGTCAATTAACCCGCTGGCGGCTTTACCTGTATAGACATAATCCAACAATACGCCCTCTTTTTGGGCAAACAGCTCGATCGCCTCGGCGGCTGCTTCGGTACGTTTTCCGTATCCGGCGCCGATATAATGATCATCCACGGTGACAATCGAGCGGGGAATCTGGACATTCAGGAAATCACCGGCGGATTGCGCCAGATCGAAGACATTTTTTTCCAGCTCCATCTCCGGGACATCCACGCTGATGCCGATGATCTGTCCCTGCCAGCCGGTAATTGCCTGCCCGGCTACGAGTCCAGCCTGGGTTCCCGCCGAAGACGAGGCGTGAAAAATTTTATCAACTTTCAGCTGCTGATTCTCAAAGTCGTCCATCAATTCGCCCCAGCCGGCGATATAACCCATTGTGCCAATGGTGGTCGAACCGCCCGGTGGTAAAAAGTAGACCCGCCGTCCGGTATATTCCAGCTGCTTCCGAATCTCAATCGCCTTTTCAAAGCGCTCTGCAGGATCGGTGGTATCTATGTGGTGGACGTTTGCACCAAAGAGATGGTCCAGGAGTAGGTTGCCGGTTGGATTTTTCGGCTCGGTACCGTTGAGGATCAGATGGACTGCGAGTCCATATTTGGCACCCACTCCACTCAGGATCCGGCAAAAATTCGACTGATTGGCACCAATGCCGACGATTGTATCGCACCCTTTTCCCAGAGCGTCGGCGATTAAAAAATCAAATTTGCGGGTCTTGTTGCCGCCAAAGGCAAAACCGGTCAGGTCGTCACGCTTGATATAAATATTCCGCTCCAGCAATTCCGAAAGGGTATTCATACGGTAAAAAGGTGTCGGCAAAAGCGAAATATTTTCTCTGTCAAGATGGGCAAGGATAGCATCAATTTGCTGCATAAACACCTCAATTTTTTTCAAGTAGAAATTACAATGTTGCGAGCATTTTTAAAAGTATATCTGAGCCGGAATTGCCAATAAGATGCAATCAATTTATTTTTTTAAACGATAATGCCGTGATTCCTTCTAAAGTTATTGTTAAAATGCTTGAAATATCAACTGAAATTAGGCATATTCAGTAGCATGAATAAGCGCTTCGTTCTGACCATATTGCTGCTGATTTTAATAGGTGCAAACACCCCGGCGGGGATTCCCGAAGGTCTGAAGTTTAAAAAAATTAAAAAAGAAATTCCGGTTGCCTACCGTTCAGACCTGAAGCTGGGGCTTCGGTACCTGAAAAAAGAGCAGGCTTACCAGGCTAAGAAAATTTTTGAAAAACTGGTCAGACAGTCTCCCGATTTTTATATCTTTTGGGGCTACGGTCGTACCGAGTGGGCGCTGGGTAACTATAAAAATGCCCGCTCGCTCTATTTTAAAGCACTGGAAAAAGATTCATCAAATTACCATTTTTTAAAAGACTATGCCGCTCTATCCGCTGAAATTGTATTGGATTGGGGCGTCATCCAGCGACTGGCGACAGCGCTTTACCGGATTGAGCCCGATGATTTCGCCCTGACCTTCGTCATTGATAAACTCACTGGAACAGAGGATTCCAAAAAGGCGGTTCTTTTTTTTCAGCGTCTGAAAGAGGAATTCCCCGACAATGGCAATATTGACGTTTATCACGCGATCCTGCAGAGCAATCTCGGTGCCGATTCTGTTGCCGTAGCCCTGGCAACACGCGCCTGGCACTCAACGGAGAATCCCTTTCAGCTCAGGATGCTGGCGTATATTCTTGCCAATAATGACTCTTATCTGCAGGCGGCGCAGGTTTGTGAAAAACTGAGCCGGATTGCATCGCGGTCCGCCGACACTTATGACGCCTGGGGGCATCTGGAATATCAACAGGGGCATTATGAAAATGCGGCGATCCACTACCAGAAAGCGCTGCACCACGACTATCGTTTGCGTTACCTTGTTCTCCTGGCACAGATTTATCATTTTCATCTGAATGATCCGGGCAAAGCGGTCTATTATTGTAAGGCAGCCCTTCAGATAGACCGCCGACAGGTGGACGCCTATTTTATTCTGGCAGAAAGCAGTCGCAAATCGGGAAAAATGGAAAAAGCGCTGCACTATTCGCAAAAGCAGATCGCACTTTTACCGGAACATCCTCAGCCCCTCTATTATCATGGCAAACTGTTATTTGAAATGAATCGGTTTCAGGCAGCTATTGAATATCTGGAAAAAGCGGTTTCCCGAAGTCCCAATGTCCAGCGCTACCGCCTGATTCTGGCGAAGGCTTACGCCGGCGCCGGTCTGATTGACAAAGCCCGGGATACCTATGCAAATTTTTTACACGAGTCGGTTGACAATTTATGGTCGGAAGAAGAAAATCTGAAAGAGGCTCCCGCGGAATCCCGCTGAAAATACTGGTAATGATTCTGATCGGCTGCCTGATCCTTCCGGGGTGCCGCCGGGGCATTCCCAGAAATCATTTACCAGCGCCCATTTTAACGGAGGATGCCGGTTTAATTGATCTCTACTGGAAAAGCTGGGAATTGATTGACCGGTTGGAGGAGCGGGGCAATCGTCACAACCGGTTTCCGGCTGCGTATCTGAATCCCGACAATGCCGATGTAATTGACCAGTGGTCGGTTCTGTCAACGGCGCTCTTTGCCATGTACGGCTACACCGCATATCCGGTGATGGAGACCCTCGACCTGTTTTATAGCAAACAGCGCGCCGACGGATTTATACCCCGCAGCTACATCGTACAATCCGGTGAGCCTCTGCACCTTCCCAGTCAGGCTGATCCCATGATTCATCCGCCGCTT
>DSAS01000145.1 GCA_011046365.1 Fidelibacterota bacterium | reverse complement strand
CGGCATCCGCGGATGAATAAATTCCAGGTTTTGGCTTGCCGCACTTGTGATAACGGTATAAGTATATACCGAATTCCCTTGATAGTCAGACACTTGCGACCACAAACCAGCCATCGGCAAAATACTCCGATCCGGTTTTGTGATGTAATATGGCTGTTTACCGGAACCGGATTTCTGCCATTCGTAATAACCATCGGTAATGACGATACAGCGGTGGGCATCGAGTAGGTTGGAAAATGAACGCTTATCGCTCAGCGTCTCAGAACGGGCATTGATAAAGATAGGCGGATTCGGTACATCCTGCGCCCAGCTGGGAATCAGTCCCCAGCGCATCGGTCTGACAATTCGCTGACCCTCAAATACCAGTATCGGCATCGTCTGTGTCGGCGCGACGTTGTAATTTGGCTGATGATCGAAGGAATCGTCCCAAATCTGAATGGACAACTCCTCGATAATTTCCATCTTGCCCTTGGTTAATGTCTTCCGCCCGCACATAATTTTAATTTACACGGAGTTGCACTAAGAATCCACTGATATGCACTGAGATTCTATTAATATTTCATTTTAAACGCTCAGATCACAAAGAATCAGCAAAGAACAGCACTTATTGCATTATTTAATTTCAACATAAATATTTCTCCGTGTCAAAAATTCTCTCACCATTCGGTGGCATAGCGCGTTTCTGTTATGACCGACTGTCGCATAATGCAATCTTTCTTCGGCGTCAGTTTATCCACAATCCGGCGCAGACTGCCCAGTTTTTCCACGGTAATTGTATAAACACCAAACGCCACTTCCACCTTGCCACGGATTACAAACAGGCTTTCCCAGTTCAGCAGATCGCCAAATTCCTTATAACTGTCCGGAAACATGACACATTCAAATATGTCTGTCTCGTCTTCAAAAGTCACGAACTCCATGGGCTCGCGCTGTCTGGTGGATGTCACTTTGCGGGTAATGTAAACCCCCGCCAGATTGATCGTCTGGCCGACGAGTTTTGGAATATCCTCCGCTTTACGGATGCGCTCACCCAGAATCGGCAGATAACGTTTCAGCGGGTGTTCGGAAATCGGAAATCCGAAGGATTCAATCTCCAGCGTAATGCGTTCCTGGTGGGTCAACGGTTCCCGGGAATAGGGAATCTGTACCGGTTCGCCCACCCCGTCCTGCAGGTAGAAATTCGCCACTTTAAAGGCAATTTCTTTGTGATTCATTTCCGGTTCCAACTCCGCGAAACAGCCGGCATTGGTCAGCGCCATGGCATCCGCAAGGTCAATATTCACCCGCACCAGAAAATCATTCAGTGACTTAAAGTCACCGGCTTTGCGCTCTGCCAGAATTGCGTCAATCGCTTTGCTCTGCAGTTTTTTGATGGCCATAAAGCCCATGCGAATCCGATCCTTGCGCCCGCGATATTCCCGCCAACTGGTATTGATATAAGGTGGCAAAATCTTCACCCCGAAACGCCGGGCTTCGCTCAAATATGCATACGCCGAATAGTAGCCGCCCTGGCTGGAAATTACCGCCGCCAGGAATTCCGCCGGAAAATGAGCTTTCAGGTAAGCACAGGTAAAGGACAGCATCGCATAGGACGCCGAATGGGGTTTGCAGAAAGAATAGCCGGAAAAGGATTCAATCATCGACCACAACGTTTCCGCCAGTTGCTGAGTATAGCCGCGGTTGACTGCTCCGCTTACAAACTTTTTCTTCCAGACAGGTACGAGATGTTCCAGCGCCGGCCGGGAAATTACCTTGCGCACGTAGTCGGATTCCGCATAGCCGAAACCCGCAATCTCCCGCGCCACTATGGAGACCTGTTCCTCATAAACCATAATTCCGTAGCTCTCTGACAGGCATTTTAAGTCGGGATGCAGCAGTTTCCAGGATTTACCATGAATCCGCTCCAGCATAATATTGATAAAACGATTCGCCGCAGGTCGGATAATTGACGAATAGATCACTACATGTTCAAAATCCACTTTCCCCGCTTTTTGTAACAGTTGCCGCGTCGCCGGGCTCTCAATATAGAAAACCCCCATGGTGCGTCCGGCTTTCATAAGTGCCTCAGTTTGGGGATCGCCGATGGGCATGATTTTGTGGTAATCCATATATTCGCTGCGATACAGCCCGATCTGCTTCAGCGTATCCCGCACCACCGCCAGGGAGCGATTGCCGAGAATATCAATTTTCAGCAATCCCGCATCCTCCACCTGGTCCTTGTCCCATTCCACAATCTGGACTCCTTTAGGAGCCGTCAGCACGGGCACGTATTTGCGAATTTCATCGGGCACAACGATGACTCCACCGGGATGTACCGATGATATTCGAAACGCACCAACAATCTTTTCACTCTGCTGGATAATCTGGAGCAGCGTATCATCGAGGTCAAGATTCTTGAAACGGTGGTCGTTACGAATCCAATCCAGCAATTGAGTTTTGCGGGCAAAATATCCGATGCGTTTGGTTACCGCCTTGATCTCCTCATTTGACAGACCGTAAACCTTAGCGACTTCCCGGATCGCTGAGCGCGGCTGCATAAAGACCTGGCTGGAGACCATGGCTGTCCGTTCGTTACCGTATTTTTTGAAAATATAATCCAGAATGTCGTCGCGCTCATCCCAGGGAAAATCCACATCAATATCCGGCATGTCCACCCGCTCGGGATGGATGAACCGTTCGAAAACCAGGTTGTATTTGATCGGATCAACCTGGGTAATAAACAGACAGTAGCTGACCACCGACGCCGCTCCGGAACCACGCCCGATCGTGGCTTTTGTCTGCCGGACAATATCCCAAACCACCAGAAAATAGGGCGCAAATCCTTTCTGGGTGATCAGTTTCAATTCGTATTCAATACGTTGCTTTAGTCTTTCATTAATTTCACGGTAGCGCCGCTTGGCCCCTTCGTACACCAGTTTCCGCAACTGCCGATTGGCTTTGCAGGTTTCCTTCAGCGACATGCCGGGGAAGATCGTATTGACGTAATTCCAGTCGGTCTTGCAGCGTTCCGCCAAATATTGGGAATTGTTGATCGCCGCCAGGCTGTTGGGAAAGAGTTTGATCATCTCCTTTTCGGAACGGAAGAAATGGCGTTCGCTTTTATATTCGGCAGAGTCCAATTGCGATAATGTCTTGTTTTTATCAATGGCTCGCAAGATTTTATGGGTTTTCTGGTCGGCAGGATTCAGGAAATAGATATCACCGGTGGCGACAATTTCCAGATGAAACAGGCGACTCAGCTGCCAGGCATGCCGTTCCGTCACCCCGGGACGCAGCTCTACAAACAGCTGCGTCTCCGGCATAAAACGCGCCAGTTTTGCCAGAACCGTTTCCTGATGACTCAGGACAAACAGTCCGGTTTTCCACTTCGCCAGCAAATCCGTAACGGACTGTGCCGCGTCATCGTGAACTGCTGAGATAATCCGGCACAGGTTTTCGTAGCCCTGCTGGCTTTCCGCCAGCAAAATGGTATCTTCACCCGCGCTGAGGATATTTGTGCCCGCTATGGGCTTAATAGCCGCCTCCCTAGCGAATTGCACAAAGCGGATGAAGCCCCAAAGACCGTTAACCTCGGTCAATGCCAGATATTGCTGACCGTGGGCTTGCGCCCGGACAAGCAGTTCCTGATGCGAAGCAGTGCCGCGCATTTTGGAAAAGGTCGAGTGGGTGTTCAGATGGGCAAACATTTTTCCTTTGTTACACGGAGACCCACTGGGGGAACCCGGAGTTGCACTGAAAATTATTATTCAAAACATTCAAAATCTCTGTGCTTTTCCGTGATTTCTCCGTGCTACTCCGTGTCATATTTGTCCTAACTTTCGGTATCAGCAGGCTTTCCGCCGAGCAGATGCTCCCGAATCCGTACTTATCCCTGATTTTATCCAGCGTCACCGAAAGCCTGTCGGGTCGGTTATCCCTGAACATCTCCAGCTGCCCGCTGACGGCTTTGAAATCCGTGGCGTCCAGCAAAATCGAACGAATCCGGTTGCGCCGGTAGTTGGCACGGATAAACAGCACAATCGCTTCGCTAATCACGGTTTCGTCATCATTATAGCGCACCGCGCCGCTGCAAGATTTCTTGAATCCATCGGTATAATGGACTTCCAGCCGCAGTGACCGGGCAACCTGACAGCGACGGCGCAGCCGATAGGCGAGTTGTTCCGCCAGATTGCGCACGGTGGCGATCAGAATATCCTCGTCGTTGGTGTCCGACTGCAAAACCGTTTGCTCGATGATGTGATCCTGCAGCTGCGGCGGTTGCACCATGGAATTATCCCGACCGTTGGCTTCCATGGTTAGTTTGCGATAATACGCACCAAACAGCGCCCGTCCCGGTTCCGGCTGACTAACAATCTCCTGGATATTTTTAACCCGGTCCAAAAACAGAAATCTGATCATCCGGCAAACGGTTTTCTCGCCGGCAACCGGCAGAACCTGCGATTGCAGCGGCGCCAGGAAGCGGGCTTCATTACCACGTTCCACCCGGTAGATCATTTCCGGCACGACAGCGGTGGAGATACTGCTGACCAGCTTGTTGGCGCTGATCCCAATCTGGCTGTGCATACTTAAGCGACTGCGGATGTCCCTGGCAATCAGATGAGCCGCCTGGATGTCGTCCCTGTAAATATTGCGCATCCCATTCATGTCGAGATAATATTGTCCGAATGCCGCCGGCTCGGCGACGGGCGAATAGCTGGAGACCGCCTGATACAGATAGCGGTGCAGTTTGGCGTAAAGCGTGGTATTGTACGGCAGCAGGCTCACACCGTGCGCCATCCGCCGGGCAACGGAAACCTTCAAGCCACGGTAGAGTCCCTCCTGTTTTGCTTCGGGAGACAGTGCCACGATGGAACCGTTCTGATGATGCGACGAAATGATCGCAATCGGACGTGTTCGCAGACTGCTGTCCAGAATGCGCTCCGCCTGTAACTCGAAATTTTCTAACCTGATATGGTAAATCCTGTCGTACATTTTTTTAGCTACACGGAGACGCACAGAGGCAGCACAGAGTTACACTGAATAATTATTTATTCTTAAATACATAGATAGAATGTTTCCGTGGTACTCCGTGTCATAATCTTTTCACTCGTATTGTCGCAGGATTGCCAGCACTACCCCGCCGATACGGAATTCATCCTCCGGCGACACGCGGATCATATCATATTCCGGATTGCGGGGCTGCAATTCGATGCCGTCATTTTTCGGATAATAGCGTTTCAGGGTAGCTTCACCATTGACAAAAGCCACCACGGTTTGTCCCGGCGACGCCTCGGGTTTCTGCCGGATAATCACATAATCACCGTCTTCGATATGATCGTCAATCATGGAATCGCCTTTGACTTTCAAAACGTAGTTATCAGGGTGAATGTACGACGGTGGCACCTCGATTGTTTCGCGATTCTCCACTGCTTCCAGCGGGTAGCCCGCCGCGATCAGACCGAGCAGCGGCAATTCATTATCTCCCGGCTGATCCATCACCGCCAGCGCCCGCTTGGCGTTGTACTTCCCGCGTTCCAGAACGCCGATCTTTTCCAACTCCCTGACATACCAGTTAACTGTACCCAGGGATTTGATTTTCAGCCCCTCCATGATCTCATGAAAGGTCGGCGCCCGGTCATGGTCGCGGTGAAAACGGCGGATGAAATCCAGGAAGCGCTGTTTTTTGGGTGAAAGTTTTTTTGACATCGTCTTACCTTTCAAATACTCGTAAGTTTCTCGTAAGTAATATATGCTATATTCGTTCAAAATGCAAAATAAAAAATGAAATAAATGGGAGAAACCATAAAGTTATGCGGGGTTGAAACCCCTGTTGTGGTTACTGCTCTTTCTTTCCCCGAGTTGCCCCGTAGGTCACGCAGGACTCCATGGGAGGATCCCCATGGGAAAACTCGGGGCTGTTCATGAGTTTCCCCGGAAATGATGATTTAATTGAAGAGTTTGAATTGCCACGGGATTTATCTCGTGGACTAGAGACGATACCCTACAAATCGCTGATGATATCCAGCCCCTGGGGCGGCGGCATGACCCAGCGCACCGGCTGAATTGTTCCGTCCTTTTTCAGTGTGCGCTCGACCTTTTTGCCTTTGATAATGGAGTGTTCGATAAACAGATCATCTTCGATAACCGACCCAAAGATATAGGTCGTTCCCTTGATGGTAACATTGTTGCCGATGACCGTCGGATATTCATCGCTGCCGGTCATATTTACGCCCGATTCGATGCGGGTATTATTACCGATCCGTAAATTACCCTTGATGATATCGCCGCGCATGATGATACAATCGCTTCCGATGGATAATTTCTGGTAGGGATAGGTTTTGATCGAGACATTATCCTGAATGATCGTGTTTTCACCGATTTCCACATTACCGCGGATATTGGTGTTTGTCCAGATACTGACACCGCGGTTAAGAATTACTCCTCTTGACAGGTGTACACCTTTCTGCAGGTAGATATCCAGCGACGGATACTGTTTATCCAACGCCAGAATCCGCTCCACTACTTCATCGGCGATAAAAAAATCATCTTCATCCTCAATGACGATAATATCACGCAGCTGCTCATAGACCTTTTTGCGATAGATCGTGTCCATCTCCTTGAGGACGCTTTTGACATTGAATCCGATCACGGCGCTGTCGTCATCAACGGGGTCAGCACCGATGTTGATGCCATTTTTATTGAAAATGGATATGATATCAGTCAAATACAATTCACCCTGGACGTTATCGGCGCTGATATCGTTGATATGTTTTTTCAGATATTTATATTTGACGGCGTAGATACCGGTATTGTATTCGTCAATTTTCAGCAGTTGCTCTTTTGAAAAGGCGTAGCTTCTGCCATTATAATCCACAATGTAGGCGTATCCGTCGGGGATAGCCAAAATATCTTTATGCTCTTTGATTTCAATGACTTTGCCAATGTCTTCACCGGCGCTGTGACCGTCCTTATCCTTTGCCGGAACGCGGATGATGCGACCGTAAGTATTCCCGTGGGGATCACCCCGGTAGATGCCGGTCAGAATTTTCATGCCACACCTGGACACTTCAAATCCTTTTTTAAAGGTTTCGATAACCTCGGCGGTAATCAATCCCATATCGCCGGGTAAAATGTACAAGTCTTCAATTCGCTGAAATCCGGCGAGCACTTCCAGGGCTTCCCGGGTTGCATCACCGGTACCCTTCTGTTCTCTCTGCAATACGAACATGCGATGGGGCGCCTGTCCTGCGGTTTCAGCCACCTCTTCGGCTTTGATGCCGACAATAATCACCTGGTTTTCCGAGTCAAGCCCTCTGCGGGCGGATTCGGCTACCCGAACCACGGTGGGCACACCCCAGATTTCATGTAACATTTTGGACCGTTCAGATTTTATCCGCTTGCCGTGACCCGCGGCGAGAATAATTGCCACCGGTTTTCCGTTATCATTAACCGGGTCACTCAATTTTTTCAGTTTTTCAGAAATATAACCATTTATCTCGTTTGCCATTTTGGACCTCGTTGAGAATTTACATTTTTAAAAACAGAATGTACAGGTAAACAAATGCCGGGGCGATCAGAAATGAATCAAACCGATCCAGAACGCCGCCATGTCCCAACAGCAATGTTCCGGAGTCTTTTACCCCCACATCCCGTTTTATTACCGATTCGATAAAATCACCGGACTGCCCAAATATTCCGACGATTACGGCAATCGCCAATAGATCACATAACCGCAAATAATCCGGTTTCCAGTTCAGGTAATAAATGACCAAAGCCATCAGGATCGCTCCAGCTAAACCGGCGATGCATCCCACCCATGTTTTTCCGGGACTGATATGGGGAGCAATCTTGCGTCTTCCCAGCCATTTGCCAAAAATAAAGGCTAAGGAATCGCAGATCCAGATGACGGCAAAAATAATCATCACCAGCTGACTCCCTTCGCGATATTCGCCGCCAAACTGCCGGGGACTCTCCCGCAAAATAATCAGGATCGAAAGCATCAGCGGAATATAGAAAAAGCCCAGCATGGTCACGGCTGTATTAGCGGTTGCATTTGCAACGGTTTTAAATAACATAATCCCCAGAAACATCAGCAGAATAAGCATAATCAAGGGAAACAGCAGGTCCGGGGATAAATAAGACACTACAATCCACGCCAATCCGGCAGCCAGACCGCCCGGTATCCAGGGCTGAAAGCCCTTTTGAATCATCAGACTGTAAAATTCAATCAGAGCCAGCAGTGAAATCAGACCGATAAACGTCGCAAAGGGAATGCCGCCGGTCCAGATTAGCAGCAGAATTGCCGGAATTCCCAAAAGGATTACAATCAGCCGGGATGCAAAATTTTTCAGCCCACTCTTCTCATTCATGATGTCTGGTCTCCCCCGTTCCCCATTTAACAACGGTCACTTTCACCTGACCGATGCCGTGTTCAACCAAGCCGATTTTTTTAGCTGCACCGTAGGACAAATCCAAGTCTCTGCCGGGAATGTAGGGTCCGCGATCATTGATTCGGACGGTCACCGATTTACCGGTTTTTGGGTAGGTCACCTTTAAAATCGTCCCGAAAGGCAGTGTTTTATGCGCCGCAGTCAAAGCATCTTTGTTAAATATTCCGCCGTTGGCAGCCTTTTTCCCGTCAAAACCATCATTTAAACCGTAATAGGAAGCGGTAAAAACGGCGGTGTGCTGAACTCCCCGGACCAGCATTGGCGGCGGTTTCTGCGGAGATGCTTTTTGGGAGGGCTGAGTTTTCGCCGGTGTTTTCGGTTCACCATAATGATAGCGCGGCGCCGGTGCACAAGTCAGAAAGCCGAGTGTTATTATGCTGATGATAAATCCTTTCACCGCTCAAAACATCCTATAATATCGCTGATTGCCCCTAATCGCTGCTGCTGTAAATAATTTTCGATATATCGAATTATTCCACCAACGGCGTGGGGATTCATAAAATTAACTGTGCCCAACTGGACTGCCGTAGCGCCGGCTAATATAAATTCGATGACATCCTCTCCGTTGCAGATTCCGCCAATTCCGATGATTGGGACAGACACTGCAGAGAACACTTTGATAATGTTTGCACAAGCAATAGGTTTAATCGCAGGACCCGACAGACCACCAATGACTGTATTGATTTTCGGCTTGCGGCTATAGATATCAATTGCCGCTCCGTAGACGGTATTAATTAGAGAAATTGCGTCGGCACCGCTGTCCTCCGCGATCTGCGCCATCTTCGCAATATCTGTTACGTTGGGGGACAATTTGATAATCAGGAATCGTTTGGTGGTACGGCGCAATGCTTCACAGAGTTTTTTTAAAACCACCGGATTGGTTCCGAAAGCAATTCCGCCCTCTTTTACATTGGGACAGGACACGTTGATTTCGTAGGCTGTGATCCAGTCCTCCGCATCCAGTCGTTCGATAACGGTAATGAATTCATCTTCGGTTCTGGCGGCGATATTGACGACGACTTTGGTACTGAGCGCCGCTAAAAAGGGCTTTTTATCCGCTAAGAAAGCCTCCAATCCAATATTCGCCAGTCCAATAGAGTTGAGCATGCCGGAAGGTGTTTCTGCGATTCGCGGGGCTGGATTCCCCACTCGCGGTTCAAGGCTGAGAGACTTGGTTACAATTGCGCCGAATTGATTGACATCCACCAGATCGCTGACTTCATCGCCGTACCCGAAGGTTCCCGAAGCGGTCATGATCGGGTTGGTCAGCGTAAGTTTTGTGCCAAGTTTGACGGATATATCAGGCATTGAAATCAATATCTCTAAGGTTAAATACCGGTCCATCCCGGCAGACCAGCGAATAGTCTCCACTGCTATTGTGACCGGCATTTTTAACAATACATCCCTGACATAGTCCCAGCCCACAAGCCATCGTTTTTTCAAGTGAAACATAGACGGCGAGATTAGAATTTTCAAGCATCGGTTTAAGGGCTTTCAACATCGGATCGGGTCCGCATGCACAAACAGTCAGGGGACTATCAATTCCGGTGAGGAACTCATAAAAAACCGCCGTAACCAGCCCCCTACTGCCGCAAGAACCATCATCGGTGGCGATGGTCAATTCGGATTTGGTATCCGCGCGCAGCAGTAATTGATTTTGCGTCCGTGCACCAAGAAAAAATTTCGGCTTTACGCCGCTCTCATATAAGCGATCCCGGAAAAATAGTAATGGTGCAGCGCCCACGCCGCCGGCTAAGAGAACAATTTCAGTTCCCGGAGCTGGAATTTCGAAGCTATTTCCCAGCGGTCCCAAAATTTTTACCGGATCGCCCGGCTTCCACTGAGACATCAGCTCCGTCTGACTACCGATCACTTTATAAAATAATTGAATATTGGAACCCTCTGCACCAGCGATACTAAATGGACGGGGGAAAATTTTTACCGAATCCGGAAAGTAGACATTGATGAATTGCCCGGGTAATGCCGCTCCGGCTATATCGGGCGTAACAATGGTCGCCCGGTAAATATCTTCGGCAATTTGCCGGTTATCGAGAACGGATCCGTTGATCAATGACCTCATTCAGAATCCCCGCTGACCGGTTTACTGGTACTGCTCTCATCATCCGGTATTGCTGCCTGTTCACCCTCCTGAAGACTATCCTCCGCAGATTTATTGATCCATTCCACGATTTGATTGAGTTTAGCCAGTTCACCGC
Source organism: Fidelibacterota bacterium (assembly GCA_011046365.1). Classification (GTDB taxonomy): domain Bacteria; phylum Fidelibacterota; class UBA2242; order UBA2242; family UBA2242; genus B118-G9. The sequence continues at coordinate 8,608 of DSAS01000145.1, read as the reverse complement.
CCGCATAATCACCGTATTCACTTTCGGGATATTCGGCTTGGAATTTCTCATACCATTCGATGGATTTGTCAAGGTCATAGAAGCGATGCTGGTAAAGCCAGGCGATCGCCAGCATGCTCTTTTCGGCATACCGACTGTTGGGATATTGCCGAATGACCTGCTGATACTTATCCATCGCTGTCCGGGGTTGAAAATCGAGATCCTGTTCGGCAGTTAAAAACAGCTGGCGCGCCTGAATATTGTCGCCGGGCAGTCGAACCTCTTGTCCCTGGATATATTGCAGATAGGGCGATTCCTGAAACCGGGTTTTCATTGTATCCAGGTAAGCTTCGGCGGCGTCATTCTGTCCGATGTCCCGCATCAGATAATAGACGGCATAGAGTGCCTTGTCCCGGATGGGATTAAAATAATCCTGTCTGTGAATCCGTTCGAAATAGACCAGCGCACTGTCAATATTATTAAACTCAAAATAATTCATCTCGCCGATTTCATATAGAACCTGATAGTAATTTTTGAATACGCTGACGGTGTCGGCGATTTTCGCCTTCTCCTCTTCAAAAAGTTGGATGGCTTTCTTTAATTTTTCCGGAACTTCTTCGATGTCAACATCCACAGCGGCGATATCAACACCACCTTCGATTTTTTCGAGAAAAGGTTGCACATTTTTATAAACCTCTCTGTATTTTGACTGTAAAGTAAAATAACGTTTAATATCGGTGGCTTTACTTTGGGCATCCAGGGCATATTTGGAGTTTCGATCGGCACGTCTCACCGCCTCAAAACTACTCTGGGCTTTTTCAAGGTTTTTAAAATGCTCTAAATAGAGTTGTCCTAAAAGATAATGGGCTTCGCCGGCAATCGGTGTATTCGGATATTTTTCAGCCACCTGGCTGAAGCGGGACTCGGCGGACTTGTAATCATTTTCAGCCAGATAAAGAAGTCCCAACTGGAGTTCCAACTCACCCCAGATACTCTCATTGGCAATGTCATTCAGTTTGGCATTGATCAGTTCGCGAGCCTCATCAAATCGTCCCGATTCTCGATAAATCCGAGCCAGCAGAACCTGCATTTTGTCTATTAATTCTTCCGTCGGTGAATAATCCACAATCCGTTTTAAATCAGTTATGGCTTGGTCAATATTGTTGCGTTTCAGATTGATTTCTGCGATATGATACTGGGCTTCAGCCGCCAGCGGATTATCCTGCGCCGTTGACACGGTATGGCGGTAATAATAGAGCGCCGAATCCAAATCGTTTCCAGCCATAAACAGATCAGCCATGGCAAAATATATCTCGGCTTTCAGCAGCGGTTTTTTCTCTTTTTGGCTGGATTTACGCAGCTGATAGAGGGCATTCTCTTTTTCGCCCATTTTCCAGAGACAGCGACCGTACCAAATTTCTGCCCGGGATCGTAATTCGCTGGCTGGAAAAGTGGCAAAAAAGTATTCAAAACTCTTTTTGGCAGCGATATAGTCGGTTTTATAATATTGCGACATAGCGATCAGATAGGCGGCATCGTCATTCCAGCGACTCTCGGGATAATTCAGGAGTACTTTATTGGATTTTTCGATGGCAGTATCGAAATACTTCCTGACATTAGCCGTGATGGCACCATCACTGCTTTTCTCCAGCTCCGCTAGTCCCTGGGCATAATACTGTCGTGCATTGTAAAAGGTGTTGTAGTAGGCGCAGGAACCCAACCAGATTAACCCAATCACAACGATGAAATTACTATATCTTTTCAATCCTGACACGATTATTAACGGAAGCGCTCTGCCCCATTTATTAAATGCTGATAATCATCCATCAAAAGCGGCAGAATCTCACCGGATGGTCCTTTCAGATGCAGATCAACCAGATCGCTGATAGCCGTGCGGGAGGTGTTTACTTCGATAATATAGGAATTATGCTGTTTGGCAATCAGTGGCAGATTGGATGCCGGGGATACCTGCGCACTGGTCCCGATGCTGAGAAAAACATCCGCTTCCTGAGAAACCCGATATGCTTTTTCAATACTCTCCTCCGGCAATGCTTCACCGAACCAGACGACATTCGGTCGAATCAATCCACCACAATAGCAGTGCGGGACATGATTAGGGTTGTGACGATACAGCTCGTCAAATTCATCCTGAGAATAGCGCTGGTTGCAATTGATGCAGTAATTCTCCATGATATTGCCATGCAGTTCGATTACATCAGTACTGCCGGCACGCTGATGCAATCCATCAACATTCTGTGTGATCAAGTCAAATTGCGGCGCAATTTCCTGTAGCTCCTTCAAGGCGTAATGTCCGTTATTTGGCTGGGTGTGGTGGATAATTTCACGCCGATGTTGATACCATTCGGAAACCATCGCGGTATTTTTAATAAAGGCTTCAAAACTGGCTAGTTCCTGCGGTGATAATTTTTTCCATAAGCCTTCCTCCCCCCGAAATGTCGGGATACCGCTTTCCGCCGAAATCCCGGCTCCGGTTAAGGCGACGATTCTGTATGCATTTTTCAATCTCTGCATGGCTGTTTCATCTTTGATAATCTGCATCGGTGACAACATCCCACTTTACTGATTCATCGAAATAATATATCATCTTTTAGCCTGTAAACCAATGAATTAACCCGTCTTCAAAGGGACTCCCCAGATCAGGGTGTTTCGGGATAACCCGAACGGTAAATCCGTTCAGCCCGCAGACCCAATTGTTGATCTGCCCTTTATAGCGGTATTTATTTGTGCCCATCTCATGATCGAGTGCCATGGACTGAAATATACCTTCAACGATATCCCCACTTTCGTTGATTTTTCCGTAGTAAATTTGAACGTCAATGTCATTGGGATTTATCCCGTCCAGAAATATTTCGGTTGTTATTTCTAAGCTGTTCTTTACCGAAAGTTCCATTAATGGGCTGGTATCAACTTTCAGAAAGCGGATGGAGTCCCATTTATCCCGTAAATTTTTCTTCCAGCCAGCTAATGCGTGGGTAATTTTAAAGGAATTCTGCCGCATTTTAACGGCTCTTTCAGCCGCCGGATAATACATCATTTCGGTATAATCCTTCAGCATCCGGTTCGTATTGAAAACGGGACAGATGGTGGCGATAGAATCTTTCATACGATGAATCCAGTCGCGCGGCAGACCATCCTTATCCCGGTAAAAAAAGGTGGGAATAATTTCCTTTTCCAGGATATTCAGCATCTTTTTGGCTTCCTGCTCATCCCAGTTCTTTACATCTTCGTAGATGTCCCTGGTGCCGATTGCCCAACCGATGCCGGGATGGTAAACCTCGTCCCACCAGCCGTCCAGAGTGCTGAAATTCAAGCCGCCGTTGACGGCAGATTTCATTCCGCTGGTGCCGCAAGCCTCCATGCCCCGGCGAGGATTATTCAACCAGATATCGCTGCCCTGTACCAGATAGCGCGATACATTCATATCGTAATTTTCGATAAATACGATTGATTGATAAAACCTTTCTTCGTGCGAGAGTTTCAGGATTTTTTGGATCAGGCGTTTGCCTTCAATATCCTGGGGATGCGCCTTGCCGGCGATTATGATCTGAACCGGTCGCTTGGGATCGTTGAGGAGGCGCTCCAGTTGGTCGGGATCGGAGAAGAGCAAGGCTGCACGCTTATAGGTAGCAAAGCGTCGGGCAAAACCGATAGTCAGGGCATCGGAATTGAGCACATTTTCCACCCGCGACAATTCATACTGGGGTTTGCCCAGCTGGCGGTACTGTTCCACCAGTCTGCGCCGGACAAATTCAATCAATCGCTGCCGGCGCCGAACATGGGTACGCCAGAGCTCGGCATCAGGAATCTCATAAACCTTTTTCCACAGCTCCTCGCTGGAGGGTTTGTGCGCCCAGTCAATCCCCAGGTAGCGATCGTATAAATCCGTCATCTCCCGGGATATCCAGGAAGCTTGATGAATTCCGTTGGTGATACTAATGATGGGAATTTCGGATTCCAGCAAATCCGGCCAGAGCGAACGCCACATCCGCCGGGAAACGACGCCGTGCAATTCGCTGACGGCATTGGCTTTGTAGGAAAGGTTCAGCGCCAGCACCGCCATGGAAAATTCCTCTTTCAGGTTAACCGGCTTTGGCTGCCCCAGAGCCAGTAGATCATTAAGCGAAATGCCGACTTCGGCGCAATATTTCTTAAAATATTTCTCCATGAGTTCGGTTGAAAAGAGATCAATGCCCGCCTGTACCGGTGTATGGGTCGTGAAAACCGAACTGGCTTTGACTACCTCCAAGCCTTCCAGAAAACTCAGGTTTTCCGATTGAATCAAACCACGGATGCGCTCCAAGCCCAGAAACGCCGAATGCCCTTCATTCAGATGATAGACGCAGTTTTCAATTCCAATCGCCTTCAGCGCCCGGACGCCACCCATCCCCAGAACGATCTCCTGCTGAATGCGCATCTCCGTATCACCACCGTAAAGTTCGGCAGTAATCTTACGGTCCGCTTCACCGTTTTCATCAATATTGGTATCAAGAAGATAGAGGTGTATCCGCCCAACAGTGGCTTTCCAGACTTGGGCATAAACGGTTCTGTCCACCATGGGAATTTCGACCAGGAGCTGCTTACCATTTTCTGATTTGACCAGGGTCAGCGGCAGATTGTAAAAATCGTTGGCGGCGACCTTCTCTTCCTGCCAGTCATCCACACCGATAGTTTGCTGAAAATAGCCGTTTTGATAGGATAGTCCCACCGCACAGAGCGGAATCCCCAGTTCCGAAGCAGATTTCAGGTGATCGCCGGACAAAACACCTAAGCCGCCGGAATAAACTGCCAGACTCTCCGTAATGCCGTATTCCATGGAGAAATAGGCGACCTGCAAATCCACATCTTTTTCCTGCTGAAACCAGACTTTCCTTGTCAGCATATAATCAAACCGCTCGACTGTACGGTCCAGCTGGAACAGGTAACTGTCATCTTTCGCCCGATCTTCCAGCACCTCCTGACCGATGCTTGACAACATCAGCACCGGATTATGGCGAACCTTCTCCCACAAATCCTGATCAAGTCGCCGAAACAGTTCCCGGGCTTCAAAATCCCAACTCCACCAGAGGTTGTTGGCGATATCGCGCAAACGCTTTATCCGGTCGGGTAAAACCGGTGATATAGTAAATTTTTTTATCGGTTTCATATCTTTATTTTTCTCCTTAATCTTAACAAGACGGTGATAAACTTAACCATTCAGCCGAAGCGAAGCAAGTAGAGTTAAATTGTTTGCCGAAATTAACCGGATTTTAATTTGTGAGGTGCAATAACTAACATTTGTTTATTGGTTTGATTTATCTAAATTTCAATTAAGGCTCTTTCACGTTTTCACTCATCAAACAGAACAAATATCAGGGGGATTCAATGAAAACGAAAACACGGGAATTACTCTACTATTTAGCGGGTTCGCTTGGCGCACTGATCTTGATCATCCTGATCATTGCCTTAGTCGAAAGCCCGCCCCAGGTTATCGAAACCGAACCGGTAGTAGCTTCGCCCGCCAGAGAACTTCGCGGTGTCTGGTTGAGTCGCTTTAATTATACAGATAATCTTGGAACGACCGACAAAGAAGCAATTCAGGAGTATATCCGAGAATCTTTTCAAACCGTTAAAAATGCCAACTGCAACACAGTGTTTTTTCAGGTACGGGGTAACGGCGATGTATTTTATCGCTCCAAATATGAACCCTGGAGCCAGTTGCTGTCCGGTACACTGGGCAAAGACCCCGGTTGGGACCCTCTGCAGTTTGCCGTCCAGACGGCGCGCGAATACAATCTCCAAATCCATGCCTGGATCAATGCCTTCCCCTGCTGGCGCGGTACTGGCGAACCGATAGCCACGAATCCACCGCATCCCTATGCCGCTCATCCCGACTGGGTCGTCTGCGACAGCAACGGCGTCCCGATGCCGAAATCCAATCACTATGTCTCCTTTTCACCCGGCAATCCCGAGGTTCATCGCCATATCAAGAATATTGTGCTGGAAATTATTACGAATTATGATGTTGACGGAATTCATTTTGATTATATCCGCTATCCTGAAGGCACCCTCAACCACGGTTACTCCCATGACGCCGTCAGCGTCGCCCGCTTCAATGCCCGTAAAAGCAATCCCTTGAAACTGGATTGGGAAAACTGGCAGCGGGAACAGATCACCGAATTTCTGGCTGGTGTGTACAACGCCATAATGGCGACAAAGCCGGCGGTTAATATCTCGGCGGCGGTACTTGGGAATTATAATGCTCCCGGCTGGAACGGCTACTATCAGGTCTATCAGGACGCCGCCCGCTGGGCTGCAATCGGAAAAATAGACCTGATTGTACCGATGACCTATGCGACCCGGGAAAACGGGCGCTTTCAGGCATTGATTGAGCGCTGGAAAACCATTCCGAATATTAAGCGGCCGATTGCTCCCGGATTGGGTGCCTGGACACTGCCCTTTAACGAAATTCTACAGGAAATTGACGATGTCCGCAGTCTCGGCTTGGAAGGGGTAACTTTCTTTGCCATGAGTTCGTTTAATGACGCCCAGTGGGATTCATTGCGAAAAATAAAATTTCCCTATCCTGCCCTTCCGCCGGCACTGCCCTGGAAATTCAAAAAACCGGTTCCGCCACCGGAAAATTGCATTATGCAGATGCAGGATAATAAACTGTTGTTAGCCTGGCAGATTGTACCGCCGATGGAAAAGGGCAATTTTATACGAAACTTCATCATCTACGCTACTGATGAAGATTCTGTAGCTATCAGCAGCGGTTCCGCCATTGCCGCTATTATCCCCGGCTCAGCACAGCAATACCTTTTCGAAGGGAACGATAAGCGGCTGAAATTATACTATTACATTGCGGCACTCGATGCTGCCAACAATGCAAGCGCGGTACGGCAATTTACCCTTTATCCTGCGCCCGGAGATTCAATTTAATGAAACTGCTACGGCTGACTTTAGCACTGTTATTATTATGGGCTGCAAGCTGCTCCCAACGGGCGGTAATTGACAGAAACTCAAAGGCTAAATCAGACTGGATTGAGCAAACCCTTGCTGCCATGACACTGGATCAGAAAATCGGGCAGATGATCCTGATGACTTTCAATCCGACCTATATGGCTGACTCCAGTGACGCCTGGCAGACGATCCACGATGATATTATCCATCGGCAGGTTTTTGGATATCACATCTGGCAGGGCGATATCTATGCTGCCCGGCACTACATTCGTAAAATGCAGGCACTGACACAGATTCCGCTGGTATTTTCCGCCGATTTCGAGCGGGGTGTCGGTCTGAAATTCGACGGTGCAGTGGAATTCCCGCCCAATATGGCTTTTGGTGCAGCCGGCAACCCGAATTATGCCTATCAGCTGGGTGCCATCACAGCGCTGGAAGCCCGGTCAATCGGATTCTCAATGGTATTCGCTCCGGTTGCGGATATCCAGAACAATCCCGAAAATCCGATAATCAATACCCGTTCCTTTAGTGAATCGCCCAGGTTGGTGGCGCAGATGGTGACCGCCTTTATCAAGGGCGCTCACGATCAACAATTCGGTACTGTCGTCAAACATTTTCCCGGACACGGCAACACGAACTTTGACTCCCATATTGATCTGGCTACAATTTACTCTTCAGAAGAGGCGCTCGAATCAACCGAACTGGTGCCATTCAAAGCCGCCATCGAAGCCGGCGTTGAGATGATCATGACTGCCCACATTTGCGTTCCGGCTCTGGAAAAGACATTCGGTTTACCGGCAACTCTCAGCAAAGCCATCCTGACCGGCTTACTGCGGCAGGAAATGGGCTACGAGGGAGTCATCATCAGCGATGCCATGAGCATGGGTGGTATCCGGAATAATTTTACTGAGAAATATGCCGCCGTTTCAGCCATTAATGCTGGCTGTGATCTGCTGATTAATAACGGCAGCAGCGCAACATTTACCTTTGAGGCGCTTAAAGAAGCAGTGAACACAGGGCGCCTGACGGAAGCCCGCATTGATAGTTCGGTGCGCAGACTGCTCAGGCTGAAAGCCGATCTGGGTCTGTTCCACGATCCGCTGCTGGATTTGGAAAACGGCGATCGTATCATCGGTCAGAAAAAGTCCCATACCGTTGCGCAGGCGGTTGCCGAACGGGCGATTACTCTCGTGAGAGACGAACGAAAGTTGCTGCCCATACAGGCTGACCAAATGCTGGCAATCGTCAACCTGCATGATGTCAATACCCGGCATGAAATCAATCTTTTTCAATCTAAAATGCAACAGCTGTATCCCGAAGCGCTATTGTTCAATCTCGATCTGTCCGATAATGCAGTGGATTATATGATAGTGTCGGATTCAATTCCAGCGCTGGCAACTGTCATTATTGGCGGCTTTATCCGCTACGGCGCCTATAAAGGGCATATTGATTTCAGTCCGGAGCAAATCGCCTTCATTCGCACCTTGCAGAAAAAATCGCCGAACATCATCCTATACTCTTTTGGTAATCCCTACATCCTGCGTCATTTTCCTGACCTCAGTACGGCTCTCTGTGGTTTCGGTTGGCAACGAGTCTGTCAAGAAGCAGCGGTGAAAGCCCTGACCGGTCAAATTGATATCACCGGGAAAATGCCGGTTACTGTTCCCGG
>DSAS01000146.1 GCA_011046365.1 Fidelibacterota bacterium | reverse complement strand
CTATATACCACTGCGACGACTTTTGTTGTAAAAATAGATTGTGATGGAAAAATACAATGGCAGCAAAAAGCAGATGGAACAACCCTTGACGCAGTATATTTGAGTGCCACGAACAACAATGTTGTTTGTATGGGATATGATAGGGAACAAATACCTCAATTGATTGAATTTCAAATAACTAATTCCACAATAACAATATCTGAACCGGCATTAGTAAATCCAAAAGTCAAACTTTTCCAAAATTATCCTAATCCTTTTAACCCAAGTACCACTATTAGATTAAATCTACCTTGTGATAGCCATGTAAAATTGATTGTCTATGACCTTGGCGGCCATGAAGTTGCTACATTGATTAATGAAAACAAATTAGCAGGATATTATTTTGTTACTTGGAACCCCGCGCGCGATATTCCCAACGGAATATATATTTACCAATTGATTGCAAATCAAAAAATGATTTGTAAAAAAATGATTTTTCAGAAATAATAAAGACAATGGAGGCGATTATGAAACCGACTGAATTATTTAAGGTTTTCATTCTCTTGTCTGTTTGTTGTACTTTTGTATTTTCATCTGATATTCCTGGAGTCGAGGAAGCAGAATTGACTCAGGTAGGTAGATATTATATTCCTGAAGACGGCACAATAACTGTGCAGCTGATTTATGTCCAGTTTCCCGATGATGATTATGTTGATAATAATCTTTATTTAGCGTTACATTCTGGAGAATGGAGTTATTCATCTTTTAAAGAAGAGGAGTAACGCATTGAAAAAATAATCATAATTGCCGATTGGATGCTTTATCCTCAGCATCGGCTAACAGCATAAACGCCGGGACGGTTTTAATTCGTGGTTGATAAAAGTCAACATTGTAACCGGTCGGACTGAAACGGACCTAATTTGTATAGTAAAAGAAGGAACGGAATATGTTAAAAGAACGCAAACTGGGAAAATCAGGAATATCGGTTTACCCCATCGGGATAGGATTGTGGGCTATCGGTGGAAAAACCTGGGGACCTACCAGCGACAGAGAATCTCTGGATACAATCAGCAGGGCTTTGGACCTGGGGGTCACCTTTTTTGATACGGCTGATATTTATGGCGATGGTCATAGCGAGGAACTATTGGGCAGAGCAATGCAGGGACGCCGGGATAAATTCATTGTCGGGACGAAAATCGGCTGGATTGGTTTTGATGGTGAAGAAAATGCATCCGCCTATACTTCTCCCGAAAAGATTATCGTAGGGGTTGAGGATAATCTGAAGCGATTACACACGGATTACATTGATATTCTGCAGTGGCATGTGAATTTTCAGGACCCGACAACGGAAAACTTTATCATAGGCTGTGAACGACTAAAAAAGCAGGGTAAAATTCGCGGTTATGGAGTCAGCACCAGCGATATTGATTATTTACGGTCTTTTGTTTCCACCGGTGGTCCGGATACGTTGCAGATTGATTACAGTATTCTTAACCGGACCGCCGAAAAGGAGATATTTCCCTTTTGCCGGGATGAAAATTTAGGTGTGATTGTTCGGGGCGGTCTGGCAATGGGAATCCTGACCGGAAAATTCAATCCGGAAACCACCTTTCCGGAAGGTGATTTCAGAAGAAGCTGGATCGAGAATCCGGATCAAAAAGAGCAGTTTCTGGAGGATCTGAGAGTCGTTGACAAGCTGAAAGATGCCTTTCCTTCCCAAAACCTGGCTGAACTCGCCATCCGTTTCATCATTTCCAATCCGGCTGTTTCGGTAATAATTCCCGGAGCGAAACGCGTTTCACAGTTAGAGTCAAATTTCCATGCCGGTGATGCGGGGCTCCTCACCGATCAGGAAATGGACGCGATCAATCATATTGTAGCGCCGGGTAAAGGTCGGAAGATCTGGCCGGCTTGAGATAAAAATCACGAATGTTAACCGCATCGAGAAAAGTCTATATCGAGTACCCCAAAATAGTGTTGTTCAATATGCCGGAATGCTTGCTCCCTATGATTCTGATTGGGCTTTAACGCCAGAAGAGATGGATAAAGTCATACAGGAAGAATTGAACTGAAAGGAAAATTCGTGATTGCTGTTGATACAAATATTCTGATGCGTTTCTTTGTTCGGGATTATGAAAAGTAGTACCAGCAGGCGGTCGGACTTCTGAAATCCTGTTAAGAGTCAGGGAAAATCCCGTCAGGTGCCATTCGGGCGGACATGCAGATAATCTCATACGGTCGCTCAGGGCGGCTGAGGTACTTTTCACCAATAAATGAGTTTTATGTGAATGTAGCGGAGCAGGGACTCGAACCCCGGACACGCGGATTATGATTCCGCTGCTCTAACCGACTGAGCTACTCCGCCATTCAATAAGCGGCGAAATTTAATAAATTCGCTTATTGGAAACAATAATTAATTCCCGTCATAGAGAGGACTTTTCCGTTGCCGGAAAAGTCCTCTTTTTTTTGCAAACATGGTGCAGTCGCCCTCCGGCAATTTTCCGATTGCAATTTCTATCTCTGATGCCCAAATTCAAATGACATTGGCAATTGAGATTACTGAATAATTTCGAAGGAGCGAAAATGCACTGTTTAGTAAAAACCGCACTGATTTTTGGACTGATAGTGACAATCAACCCGGCGACAGCCGGGGAGAAACCCGACTGGGAGGGCGGTGTTCCGGAAGGCTGTACGACCATTACGGTTGGCAAAGCTGCCAGCGCCGACGGGTCGGTGATGACCTCCCACACCTGCGATAGTCACCGGACGCGCAGCTGGCTGGACATTATCCCGGCGAAAGACCATAAAAAAGGCGATATGGTGACGCTGGTAAAGCGCACGCCCTGCGATTCGCTGGCAATGCCGACCTATCAGCATTTACCGGTGGGAGAGATTCCCCAGGTGGAACATACCTACGCCTATATCAATACCGCCTATCCCTGTATGAATGAGAAGCAGCTGGCGATCGGCGAGTCTACGTTCGGCGGGCGCCAATCTCTGCACGAACCGGACTTGAATCTGATTGACTGCCAGATGCTGGTGCGGTTGATGCTGGAACGCTGTGCCACCGCCCGGGAGGCGCTGGAGCTGGCGGCGGAATTACTGCAAAAATACGGCTGGAGTGACGAGGGTGAATGCCTGACCATTGCCGACCCGAAAGAGGTCTGGCATTTTGAAGTCGTGGGTCCGGGAAAGGGCAACAGCGGCGCGATCTGGGTTGCCCGGCGTGTCCCGGATGGTCACGTTTCCGTCAATGCCAACGGTAGCCGTATCCGGCAAATTGACCTTGATGAACCGGATTACTTCAGGGCTTCGGAGAATGTATTTCAGGTGGCGCAGGACAGCGGCTGGTGGAATCCCCGGTCCGGACCCTTTGAATTCGTCTATGCCTATGCGCCAGAAAGCCGTCAATCCTATGCCGCCCGGCGGCGGGAATGGCGCGTCTTCGATCTGGTGGCTCCCTCGCTGAACCTGCATCCCGACTCGGAAAATTATCCCTTCTCTGTGAAACCGGATACACTGATTACGCTGGCGAAAATGGTGGCGCTCTTTCAGGACTGGTACCAGGACACGGATTTTGACATCGTAAAAAATATCAGGTGGGAAAATCCTGAAACCGGCAAATACGAAATCTCACCGCTGGCAAATCCCTGGATGCCCTACGATATGCTGCCCCTGTTCAATATTAATGGCGGCTGGGGCTGGCGCGGCGAACGCCAGATTGCCCGCTGGTACACCATGTATGCCACGATTACCCAATCCCGGGACTGGCTGCCTGATGAAATCGGCGGCGTGGTCTGGCTGGCGTTTGACAATGTCGCTGCCTCGATCTATGTGCCGCTTTACTGCTCTATTACCGATGTCCCCGAATCCTTTAAAACGCCCGGTCGGGTCAACGGCTTTAACCGCGAATCCGCCTGGTGGGCATTTAACCGGCTGGCGACTCTGGCGGCGCAGCGCTGGGGCGATATGCACAAGGATGTCTGGGCGGTCTGGAAACCGCTTCAGGCAGAGCTTTTTAAAAACCAGGCGGAAGCGGAACAGCAGGCGTTACAACTATTGCAGAAAAATCCCAAAAAAGCCCGCCGGTTTCTGACCGACTATTCCATTGAGTGGGGAAATCAAATTGTTCAGCGCGCCTGGCGATTGGGCGACGAACTCTGGACAAAGTACGACGAGAAGTGGTAAGTTAGTGGAGTAACAGAATACCTTATTATCCGAACAGTGTCGTACTGAGATACTTTTCGCCGCGGTCGGGAAAAATGACTACAATCGTGCCCGTATCAATTTGCCCTGCGATTTCCTGTGCCGCCAGCATGGCGGCGCCGCTGCTCATGCCGACAAAAATGCCCTCTTCCCGGATAATGCGCCGCGCCATTTCGAAGGCTTCTTCGGTCTGGATATTAACCATGCAATCTATTTTCGAGGGATCGTATATCGAGGGAATAATCGCCTCTTCCATGTTTTTCAAGCCCTGAATATAATGCCCCTTTTCCGGGTAGGCGCAGACGACCTTGATCGCCGGTCTGTTTTCCCGCAGAGCCTTGCCGACCCCCATGATCGTGCCCGACGTGCCAATGGCGGACACAAAGTAATCAATATCGCCGTTAGTCTGCTCCCAGATTTCCTGACCGGTCGCCTTATAATGGGCGATTTTATTATATTTATTGGTGAATTGATCGGGTAAAAAATAGCGCTCCGGCTGCTCCTTGACCAGTTCGCGGGCGTAGCAGATTGAGCCGTCCGTTCCCTTTTCGGCGGGAGTGAGGGTGACCTTACCGCCGAAGGCTGCGATCATTTTGCGCCGCTCCACCGAAACCGCCTCGCTCATGACGATTTCCACCTTGTACCCTTTGACGGCGCCGATCATCGCTAGTCCGATGCCGGTATTGCCCGAGGTAGCCTCGATGATCGTCTGACCCTTTTTCAGTTCACCGGAGTTTTCCGCCTGCTCGATCATTTTCAGCGCAATTCGGTCTTTGATGGAACCAGAGGGATTAAAGCCTTCCAGCTTGGCATAAATCGCTACATGGGGGTTGGGATTGAGTTTATTGATCTGAACCATGGGGGTTCGTCCGATCGTCTGCAGAATATTTCTATATATCATTTTCCATTCCCATTCATTTTTAAAATACGGTCAAAGTATAATCATTACGAAGGTTTAATACAATGATTAATGACGACAAATAGGGAATCTCAACCAACGCTTATCCATATTCACTACAAAAAAATGAATGTGATAACTCTCACATCTCGATAGACCATTTTCCGGTATTGACAACTTTTCTGGATGATAGTAATCTGAATGGCGACTCTCCGCGCAACTTTTTTTCGAAAATGTCTTTTGTTTGTTGTAACTTTGGCAACCCTTTAAATGGAATTTCGATGAACCGGAAAAAACTGAAGACCCCTATTTTATTAATGTGTTTTTTGCTGGTAGTTTCTGCATTTGCCAGAGAGACCGGACGGATTTCCGGCTACCTGCGCAATGCCGCTACCGGTGAGCCGATCATGTACGCCAATGTTGTTCTCGAAGGCACCTATCTGGGCGCCGCTTCGGACGTGCACGGACATTACGTCATTGTCAACATTCCACCCGGTAAATACACCCTCAAAGCCATGATGATGGGTTATGAATCCCGTACCAGAGCGGTCACGATTGCGGCGGATCAGGATATTCGGCTGGACCTGGAGCTGACGGTCAAAGCCATTGAAGGGGAAGCCGTAGAGGTGACCGCGGAGCGCACCCGCTTTGAAGAGAAGGTGGAAATCAGTCGGATGAACCTCTCCATGGAGCAGATCGTCAATACACCGGCGATGGTGGAAGCCGATCTGTTTCGCACGCTGCAGATGATGCCCAGCGTGACCGCTAAAAACGACTTCTCCTCGGCATTGATTGTGCGGGGTGGTGGTTCCGACGAAAATCTGATTCTGCTTGACGGAATCGAGGTCTACAATCCCTATCATCTGGGTGGTGTCTTTTCGACCTTCAATGCCGAAGCGCTGGCGGATGCGGAATTTCTCGCCGGCGGCTATCCGGCAAAGTTCGGTAACCGGAACTCCGCCGTGCTGAACATTACTTCACGGGAGGGCAATTCCCGGCGCAGCATTCTGTTCAAAGAGGGGCGGATGGCGAACTACTTTGATATGAGCGGGCTGAAGGGGGAAGTCAGTATGCTCAGCAGCAAGATTCTCGCCGAGGGACCGCATAAATGGGGTACCTGGATGATTGCCGCCCGGCGGACCTATTACGACCAGCTGGCAAAATTGTACTTCCGGATCAAGGACGGTACCGATTCGCCCGGCGCCTATTTCTTCTGGGATTCCCACTGGAAAACCTTCTTCGATATCAACGAGCGCAACCGGCTCACCGTCGCCGGCTATTACGGGCGGGATTTCTTGACCTTCGACTACGAAGACGATGAAAACGGGTTCAAGATTGGTTTGGATTGGGGCAACTATACCACCAGCCTGCAATGGCGGGCAGTCCCCTCATCGAAAATCCACTCGCTGTTCTCTGTCGCCCGCACGGTCTACGACTGGGATTTCGGCTTTGCCTTTACGGAAATTGACTCGGCGGTCGGCAAGGTGACCACCGAAATCGCCGAAAATGTTGACCTCCGGGACTGGACTGTCAAGGAGGAGCTGGATTGGTTCATCTCCAACCGACACACAGTCACCGGCGGCTTCGAGTATAAAGTTTTGGAAATGGCGATCCTGCAGGAAATTGCCGGAATTGAGTTTCTTGACCGCACCCAGAGTCCCTATATCTTCTCCATCTATTTGCAGGATAAATGGAAAACCTTGAACCTGCTGAATATTTAGCCCGGTCTGCGGATCAGCCGGTACGAACTCCATAAACAGCTGTATCTCGAACCCCGCATCGGTTTCAAGTACCTGCTCACGGAAAATACCGCCCTGAAAGGCAGCTGGGGAATATATAAGCAGTATATGTTTACCAATAACAGTGATGAAGAGATCATTGATTTTGTGGATTTCTGGCTACCGGTGCCCAAAGAGTACGACGCCCAGTCCTGCCAGCATTTCATCGCCGGCATCGAACAGCGCTTGCGCAACAATATCTTCTTCAGCGTTGAAGCCTATTACAAGCCCTATGACAATATGCTGGAGCTCAATCCGAACAACGATCCGGTGACTGACAAGGACGATTTTGTCGCTGGAACCGGAAAAGCCTGGGGCGTGGAGCTGCTGCTAAAAAAATCGCTGGGACGCTTCAACGGCTGGCTGGGCTACAGCTACAGTCGTATTCGGAAGGAGATTGATTTTAACAGCGACGGGAAATTGTCCAAACGGGAGGGTGAGGTCTATTATGTCAAAAACGATATTCCCCACTCCTTCAATGCTGTTCTCAGTTTTAAATTGAACGATAAAAACAGCTTCGGAATAACACTCTCTGCCAACAGCGGGCAACCCTTTACGGTCAACGAAGGCATGGTCTATGCAGGTACGAACTATGCCAGTCCGCTGGCGCCCTATGCCGCTTTACAGCCGATTCCCGGGGAGAAGAACGGCGCCCGTTACCCGAGCTATTTTCGTATGGACCTGAGTTATGTCCGCACAATCCAGCCGTTCGGAATCAACGGTAAATTCAAATTTCAGGTCATCAACGCCACGAACCATTTCAATGTCCTGTTTGCCCAGACCCTGCGCAACACCAATCCGACGCGCATCCGGGCATTCAGTATGTTTCCAATCATCCCCTCGCTGGGATTGGAATTTGAACTTTAGGAGAATAAGAGAGACGCCATGAAACGATTTTCGATATTAACCCGAATAATTTATATGATAATCCTGATCGGGCTGGGCGGCTGCGAAAGGGAGATGCTGCTGACCGAATTTACCGATTATGAATTCGACTATCAGCCGGAAATCCGCATCGAAGCGATCCTGAATACCGAATTTCCGGAGCAGACGGTGGTGCGTATTGATTACAGCATCCCGGTTACCGATACGACCATTTTCAATAAACGGGACGATGACGGCGACTGGATCGGCTTCACCGACCTGAATGGTAATGGGAAATGGGACACAGGTGAGCCGTTGAACGATGATGTGGGCGCCGACGGCTATCCCAGTGTGGACAATGAATATATGACACCCGATGAGGGCGAAGGCGACGGTCTGCCGACGCCGGGTGAACCGCATATTGATGAGGTTGATGAGATCATTGGTCAACTGCATGACTCCACCTTCACGGTGGAACTCTATCAAAAATCCAGCGGTGACAAAGTGGCGGATTTTGCCTGGCAGGCGCAGGCGGACTCCTTTGCAATCATCGTTAATAATGAGACGGAACAAAAGGAGCTCGTCCGGTACGGCGGTTACAAATTGATGAACCTGCAGGATTCCATTAAATTTAATGAGGAGTACGAGTTTCGGGTCTCCGGAGGTGACCGCGAAATCCGAGCCTCTTTCGTACCGAAACCGCCGGTCCGGTTTCTGACGATGTTTTCCGCTATGAATAACGATACGCTGATTGTGACCGAAGCGGATACGCTGGCGCCGGTCTGGACTACCGGGGCGGACCCGGTTGTCTTCTGGATCAAGGTTGAGAAAATCTGGCGTCCCGACTCCATTGAGATCGTCAGCGACTATCCCTCAGCACCCCTTAGTGTGCAGAACGGGATGCATATCGGTGGTGATTTCGTCGGAATGTATTTTCCCGGACTCTATCGCTGGACGGTCTATGTGCCCAGCCACAATTACGGACGCTATGTCTATTCATCGCTGCCGATTACCGATTCCAGCATCAGCAACTGGCGGGATCAGGACGGCAGGGTGGTACTCGGCTGCGCCGGTTCCATGGCAGCGCAGTCCATCTATGTGCGGATTGACCGCCCGGTGGAAAAGCTCCAGGAATAACGTCAAGCCTTCCGAAGGTTTTCAACCTTCAGAAGGCTAACAAATCCAGCATGTTTTAGGGTTACTCTCCGGCGGGTTTGATCACAAGTTCAATCGAAAGCGCTGCGATCCAGAGGAAATACGCCAGCCAGGCAATGCCGTTTAAGCCGGCGAAAAATCCCGCCGGGTCATTTTCCACAATGGCAAATACGCTGGTCACGGCTGCCAGACCGATCACCAGTCCCGCCCAGCCTAGCCAGCGGCTGAAGACTGCGGTGCGCAGGATGATTACTGCCGCGCCGAGCATCGCCACCCCGCCGTACGCCCCCGAAACCGTATAGGCGTAGAAATTGGCGGCAACTCCATAGGGAGCTACCTCGGCGGATAAGCCGCCTCCGATTAGCGCCTCCCCGATAATGAATGCACCGGCGATGGTTCCGGCTGCCGGTGACATGATGGCACCCGCCCAGGTGACCCGCGTCCACAGCGCCGGTTTTCCCTCAGCCGCCCGCAGCTTCTCGCAGAATCCGGCATAAAAGGGAAAATAGAACAGCAGAAAGGCAATTCCCGCCAGCCAGTGACCGAAGCGGAACCACTGTCCGTTTTCGGAGAACCAGGTGGCAAACAGCGCCTTTTCCTGATTGTATGCCGGTGGAAGTACATTAATACCGGCGGCGAGAAAGGAGAGTCCGACGAACAGAATTCCGGTGATGCCGCTGATCCGCCACGGATGTTTGAAGCAACTCATTTTTCACCTCTTTTTAATATTTAACGGTTGCTCAACGCCAGTAAATTTTTAGATAATATAAACAAAACCTGCCGGGTAAAACAGCTTGATTTTCCTGGAATATATACGAAAAACCTTCCGAAGGTTTGGAACCTTCGGAAGGTTTTTATTTGTTCATTCGAACAGCTTCAAATTGACAGCTGAGCCCATTATTCGGTGTCCGGTTTCGCTTGGGTGCAGAAAATCGCCGTCGTGGGCTTCCGGCAGGATCGTCTGCGGCGCTTCCGGATTTTGCAGAGCTTTTTCGAAATCAATCACCTCATCGAAGCGCCCGCTGTTGCGAATCCATGCGTTGACCCTCTGCCGGGCTTCTTCCCGGTAGTCGGTATCGTAGAAGGATTTGCCGAAGGGCAGGAGGGTGGCGCCGTAGACCCGGATACCCGCAGCGTGAGCTTTTTCAATTATTTGCTCAAAGGCGTCAATCAGATCGCGCGCAACCCGCTCCGCTGCGGCTTGCGAGGCTGTCTGCCCGATATCGTTGATCCCTTCAAGGATAATCAGCCAGCGCACGCCGGATTGGTTCAGGACATCGCGCTCGAAGCGGTCGAGGGCGGAGGGTCCCAGACATTCGCGCAGGACACAATTGCCGCCAATTCCCAGGTTGAGTACACCGATCTGGCGGGTTGCCGGGTTTTCCAGCAGCCGCTGTGCCAGAACATCAGTCCAGCGATTCTGCTTATTGGTGCCGGAACCGCGCCCATCGGTGATGGAGTTGCCGAGAACAGCCACCGCGGCGGCAGTCGGCGGGGCTTTGACATCAATCCCGTCAATAACATACCAGTGGTCTGTCTTGACGGAATTGCTAAAATCCACTGCTGAAATCTGATTACCGGGCAGAATATAGGAGGTAGTCCGCGAGCCGGGATGACCGGTGACGTCGGGGGAGGTCTGCCCGAAATAAATGGTGATTGCCAGCTCCATCCGCGGCTGCAACGCAAAGGCGAACGGATCGGACAGAGCCGCTCCGCCGGGCGCCAAGGTGACGCCGGCTGCGCCGTTGAATGTAAGATTTGTAATTGTCGCCGGATCAATAGTGCCGTCGCCTTTGGAGACGGCGATCTGGACCGCCTGCAGGGTTACCGGCTGACTGCTAAATTCATTGGAGAAGCGCATCCGCAGGCGGCTTCCGCCGATGGAGACGCAGACCACCTGGCGCAGGGTTTTGTTGCTCAATCCCGGTGTGGGCGGCAGGTTGTGCGGTTCCACCAGCTGCTGGGCGGTGCTCCAGGTGCCCACCCAGATTTCCTTTGTGTCCGGGCAGCGGGAAATTCCCACCGCGTTGGAGTTCACAAATCCGACAATCAGCAAGGTGAATCCGATAGTGATGATCGGCAGCGACCGACGCACAGGCGTACGTTTTCGGAAAAAGGAGCTGCGCGAGGCTTTAAAGATATCAATCATGATGCACCGTTCTTTATTGGTAATCTCTTGATTTTCACATAGGGATTATACAAAAAATTATCAAAAATGCCAATGCCGGAATCGGGACCATCGGTTCAGAATTGCCGGAGTATCTTCCGGTAGTGAAAGGTCAGGAAAAAGCCCAGCAGGGTCACACAACCGCCCATTCCGAGATTGATCGTCAGAAACACCAGCAACGTGTTTTCAAAGACGTAACCGAGTCCGGCGAGCAGGCAACAAACGCCGTTGACAATGAAGAGGAATCGGATCGCTCTTTGAAACACAGGCGCAAGCATGAGAGATGAGAGTCCTAGGAAGAGGGTCCAGCCCAGCATGTTGATTGCCGAGAAGGCGGAGTCCGGCTTGCCCTGTAGGAAGTGTTCGATGCCCTGGAGATGACCGTTTAGGAGGTTTATCCTGACGGCGCTTATCTGTACGAAGTAATGGATTCCAATGAGGGTGGCGAAAATTGCGGCAAATGCCAGGGCATTTCTGGTGAGTATCTTCTTTTTAGTCTCCGCCATTTCATGGATACAGGCTACCAGAATGACGAAAGCCGGACCGAAGAGAAGCATGGCGGTCTGGGCGATGTATTTCAGCGACTGGCTATGAGTAGTCGTGTAGGTGATATAGTCGTTTATATTCGTCCATTCGTAGATGGGACTGGTCAGGGCAATCCCGATAAAACAGCCGCTGAAGATGATAAACAGGATCGCCGAAGAGGCGGCTGCCCAAAATGCCATGGTGAGGGGTAGTTTGTTTATGGATAAATTCTCCTCTCTCTTTGGGTTCATCCCGCTGGCTTCGGAAGTCAGATTACCGGAAATCCGCCGCTGAATCGCCGCTAACCGGATTTTCGGGTGTGCGGCTGAACATCTTATAAAACAGTGCCTCCGGGTTTGTCGCCAGTTCCGGATGTTGTCCGGTTAAATATTCGATATAGCCCGCGCCGCCTTCGTAAAAGGTGATCCGGTGGAAAGGCGTTTCCTGACCGTAATGGTTTTCCGGAAGGGCGAGTCGGCGGCGGATTCGGTTTTCGATAAAACGCGCAAAGCCCTCTTTCCACTCCTGCCAGACCAGATACTCATAGTCAGGCTGAGGCAGAATCCGCTGCAGCCGTCGGCGGGATTTTGCAATTGCCCCTGAGTCCTTCTCTGCCAGCGCCTGCAGGAATAGCGAATAGGTTTTGGTGAAGCGGCGGTTGGTATAGGGGAAGGGGTAGTTGATCTCCCATGAATAGTCCTGCCGGCTGAGCGCTTCCTGTGCCACCGTCAGTTTTTCTTTCAGTCCCTGTTCGCAGGTTGCCCACTGATGGCAGTGCATGAACTCGTGGAAAATTGTCACGTAGCCCTCCAGAGACTCGAACACGTCGCCCGATACCACGCAAGCCGCCCGGTTTCCGTAGCATTCCAGCGGAAAGGCGGCTCTGATGCCTGTGGGAATGGGCAGAGGCGATGGTGCTTTCTTAGCTAAAGTGTACCTTTCTCCGGATGAGTCGAGGTCAAACACCAGGAAACTATCGTCTTCGACGACGGCGATCGGGAACAGCCGGTGAAAAAAAGAGTGAATGTCGCTGATCTTCGCGCGGATTTCGAATACTTTTTGGAGATCGGTGTCGTATTTCGAGCCGGTTGCTTCCGCAAGCAACGCCGGACTGACAGCCGGCAGAATCAGAAAAGCAATCAAGACGGGTATTCGCCAGAATCTGCTCATCGGTCTGAAGGTCTGAAAAATGGGTAAAGTGATCTTATTGCGAACGTTTCTAACTCCAATTCTGTCTCGTTCCTGGGTTAACTTAATCTATACTCTGACCGTGTTCAAGAAAATTATCAGTGAGTTTAAGTTTAACGGTGTTTCTATTTGAATTTATCAAGGTTCCCGGGAAGCCTCGGGATAATAACGGTTCGCGGGTATGCGAAGCCCATAAGGGTTTGGTGGAGCGAAGCGAACCGCATACCCGCTGTTAGGCGAAGTTATCATCTTGCTTCCTTTATCATTCTATAAAAATGTAAGATTTTATCTTTCCATAAAGGTATTGAAAACTCTTTTATCACTTCGCAACCCATTTTTTTGTAAACAGTTACGGCTTTGATATTATCTTTTTCGACATCCAGTACTATCCTTTCAGCACCAACCATTTTCGCTTCGTGTTCAGATTCAAACATCATTCTTTTTCCTACTCCCATTCCTCTATAGTTAGGATATACAGCTATATTACTGATATAGTATTCACCGCTTTTTAGTTTTCCAACTGTAGCATTAAACTTTATAAATAGTGAAAGTTTACCCAAAATACTAACACCTATCATTTTAAATAGCAAAAAACCGGTCCTTAAATTCTCCCGTTTTTTAATTTTCCAATCATAACCTAGAATCATGCCAGCTTTTTTCCCGTCAATTTCTGCAAAATGAACATGTTCGAAGCTAAAAAAATTGGAGCGATAACAAAATAAATTCTGCAAAATAGTTTTTATTTTTCCACCAAAAAGGATTGGAAAATACGGGGCCGACATTAACATAAGTTCAACAAAATCCTTCCCCTCAGTTGCCGTTGCCTTTTTTATGATAATCATAACTTATCACTCCTATTATGATTTCGCATAACGTTTGCAGGCTATCCGAAGTTGCGGAGTGAGCGGAGCGAACGGAGCAATTTGGGCCGAAGCGACTGCAAGGAGCGGAGCCGGATAGCCTGCTGTTAAGTGACCCGAACGGAGTTATCCCGCAGGATAACGAAGTGAGAGTGCAACGAGGCAAGGAAACCAAAGGTTTCCGCAGAGTTGCCCGCATGTTTTTGTCGTGTGCCCGTCTTTACTTTGGTATACTGCTTTGATAATTTAAACCAACTCCAGTTTTGTTGCACTCAATGGTCTGTAATTTCGTCCGTGACACGTTAATATTACCACTTGTAATTTATCCGAGAGCGCTTCAAAGATGTGGAACATCTCAACCATCCTTTGGTCATCGGTGTTCACAAGCGGATCATCCAGGACGACCATCTGTTTCTCTGTCTCCCCTGTGATTTCGCCCAGGGCTAGTCGGGTCAGCACGGATATCTGTTCTCTGAGCCCATATGAGAGCCTGCCCCACGGTTCTGGCTCAATAAGACCTGACACCTGGACGCCTGTGGGCGCGAGCTTCTCATCGAACAGTATTCCGTCGTACTTTAGCCCAGTCAGGCTGCGCAGGAGTTGGTTGATGCGCTTCTGCAATGGGCCGTGTACCTGTTGGGCAACGTCTCCTCTCTTAACCCGGATGCGCTCGTCCAACAGCTTCAGTCCTTCGAGATATGCCTCCCTTTCTTTTAATTGGGCCTCTAGGCTTGACCGTTTTTCTTTCAGCCTAGCGAGCTTCACATGATCTGCAATTTCCTGCAGGTGCGCAATCTCCCCCTTTGTGGTATAGACGGCCTGCTTACAGTCGTCGAGCTTCTTCCTGCACTCTGCCTTTGCCTTCTCGAACCGCACGACATCTTTCTTTAATTTCTCTGGCAGGTCGCCGTATTGTTCCTTCAAACCGTCCAGTTTCCGCTGTTCTTTTTCCAGCTTGGACAGGACGCCCTTTAGTTCCCTTTCCCGCTGCTGCTGGGTGAGACCGTCCTCATTCAGTCTGTTCATTTCCTCCCT
This sequence comes from Fidelibacterota bacterium, assembly GCA_011046365.1. Lineage (GTDB taxonomy): Bacteria > Fidelibacterota > UBA2242 > UBA2242 > UBA2242 > B118-G9. The sequence continues at coordinate 4,613 of DSAS01000146.1, read as the reverse complement.
GCGGTTCTTTATATCGGTGTCAATCTTCGTCAACTCCAGGTTATGACTGTTTATTGTCTCCTTGATTTCCTCTAGACTCCTAGTGAATTCCGCGATTTCGTCCTCCAACTTCTCCTGGCCAGCCTTGATTTTTTCAAGCTCACCCTTCAGTTGGGAAAGATTCGTTTTTCCCTCCGCCTTACCCGCCTTCTTCTTCAGCCGCTGAACCTCCTTTTTCAGCTTGGCAGCCTTTTGAAGCTTCGCTTTCGGGTTCTTGCCCAGCTTTCCCATGTACTCGGCTTGGAGTTTGGATATATCCCCCTCCAACATCCTTTCCTTTCTGAGCAGGTCGTCGATCTCCGTGTTGGAGAAGCTGGCCAAGGGGTGTTTCTCCGCTTGCATTCGCGCGTCGGTCAGCTTTTCCTCAAGCTCTTCCTGCTCGGCAGCCCCAGAGGCGACATTCAGGGTTCCGACATCGGCCACGTTCAGTTCAACGGTCCGCACGGCAACCCATTCTCCTGGCTTTTTGGGAGTTGCTTGAAATTTCTCCTCTTTTCCATCTAGTGATATCTTGCCCTTGACGGACTTCTTTGGCTTAAGCTCCAGCCTTAGGCCCGACGATTCGAGTTTCAATTCTAGGGTGGAAATTCGCTCCCGCAGTTCCTTTATCTCCTTGACACTTTCTTCGTCTGGAGCGTTCAGTTTTTCTATCTCCTTATTTAGTTCCTGAATTTTTTTCGTGATCTCCTCTGCCTCCCTGAGGATATCCTCCATTTCTCGGAGTTGCTCCGCTTTCTCCCTCAATTTTTCATGGATGTCTGCTTTTTCTATATCAATGCTCTTTTCTTTATCTTGAGCCTTCAGTGAGCGGAGCTCATCGCTAAGCGCTGACATCCTCTTTTCAATAGGTTTTATTTCGATTTTCTTGCCGGACAAATCCTCCCCTATCTCTTCTCTCCTTTTGCTCATCGAGCTTATCTCGCTTTTGAGCGTTTCGAAGCGCCCTATTTTCTCCTTGAGTGCTTCGCTCTCTCGCGCGAGTTTTTCGACTTCGCTCTCCTGTTTCTGCAACGCTTGGATGCCCTCGGATACCTCGTCAATTTTGCTTCTGGTTTCCGAAAGCCTTTCTTCGAGTTCGGTCAATTCTCCCTCGATTATCCTCTGGCTCTCGACACTTTTCTGGACATTTTGCGAGCATTTTTCAAGCCTTTGTGTGTTTTCGAATACTTCGGCGATCTCCGCATTGAGACTGTCCAGATCCCCGCTTATCTGGTTAATGAGAGATGTTGATTTGCTGCGGCCCTTGGGGGTCAGGTATTCCGCCAGCTTGGAGTCTAATTTATTCTGGAATTCCCTTTCTTTGCTACCCTGGATTACAGATGAGGGTGAAGCGAACCCCTCAAGGAGTTTTCCATCCCATTCTGGCTTATCTGTCAAATGTACACCACCGTGTGGGACCCATAGTATGCCAGCCAGGCCTAGGTGGGCGGTTTTCGAGAGCCCCCTGCCTGGCGATGTGCCCCCGACGACTTCCAGTATAGCCTCGTCAGCCGCGGTGCCTTCCGCGTAGAGTTCTCCGTCTATGTATAGCTGTGAAAACGGCTTTTCTACGAATTGCTTGACAATTTTGTAGTCGCGGCCATTTGACAAGAACTCCACTTCCACACACGGCGAAACTCTTTTTCCCCACGGGACGATTTCCTGTATCTCCCTGCCTGTCAGGTTATGCTTATCAAAGAACGCCATCCTCAGGGCTTCCAGTAGCGTTGACTTCCCCGCCTCATTGGGGGCTTCGAGGAGGTTAATACCTTCTGTGAAACCTTCAATATTCACAGGCTCGGTGAACGCCCCCCACCGGGATACTGTTATCGACCTCAGTATCAATCGCCCACCTCCTTGGAAATTCTTACGAAGCTCCGCACGGCGGATTTGGCGACCGGATTCCATTTGGCCTCTTTAATCAACTCATCCAATGCTTCCCTTATCGGACCGGGCGGAGCTAGGTCGAGAATATCGGTGTTCATCTCGTCAATTGCCACCCCCTCCATGTCTATGTTCGAGTAGAGGTATCTTTCCTCCAGGTCAATCCTCAGGTCGTCCAGCAAGTCGAACATTTCGGGGGGCACCATTCCGGTTACCTTGAGACGAAGCAGAGTGCGCTTTGTGTCTTTTACCCCGCTCAGTTCTCCCTTAAGAAGGTTGAGGTCGGCGGCTGAGTTTATCTCCCTTTCCATTGACATCCATGTTAGTGCTCCCGTGGGAATTTTTTCTATGCATGGGCTCTGGCCTTTCTCGATGTTAATAATGGCTACATATCCCGAATCTTTCTCCTTGAAAGACGTAGTTTCGGGTGTCCCAGGATAGAGCGTTCTCTCTCCATTTGGTAGATACGAGTGCCAGTGACCCAGACATAGAAAGTCCAGTTTTGCGCTTTCCGCTCTTTTTGCGTCGATGGGGTAGTCTAGTGTGTCGGCTTCAGGAAGTATTCCAAGCGAGCCGTGGGCTATTCCTAATCGGGGCAGTTTTGTCTTCTCTGCTTCAATCCATCCTGTGGGATCTTCGGGGGAAGTTGGGCGGTATATCGGGCATGGATAGAGGATGCAGGTTTCTAGTTCCATAGGCTCCCGTTCTGTTAGAACTATGAACATATCCTTATTATCGTCCCATATGTGATTTTTGTACACCGACGCGGGGCCGAAATAGTCGTGGTTTCCGGGCAGAAAATATACTGGGATCCCGTCCAGCTTCTCTAGTGCTTGGTGTATTTTGTGGATAAGAGGACGGGGGATATCGTTTCCCTCGAATGTGTCACCCGCAACCACCATAAAGTCCACTTTTTTCTCGTTTGCGATTTGGACTATACGTTCTATAGTATCCAGCCTTGCATTTCTCACCCGCTCGGCTTTTTCCCCAAGTGACGACGCTTCCATTCCGATCTGCCAGTCAGCGGTAAGCAGGAATTTTACCATACTTTCTCCTCCGTTTCTTATATCTTTTTGAGATTGTTACTTGTAAGGGCACACGACATATATTTCTTTTCAACATGCGGGCAATTTCACTTAACGTTTTCGGTGTTTGTGAAGTCCGCCAAAGGCGGATTTGGGCGTGTAGACTCGCCACAAACACCATGTTAAGTGAGTGCGATAGCACCGAGCAATCCGAAGGATTGCGAAGAGTCGGGGGCAAAGAGCAGATACTTGCCTTATTTTTCTTCAGTTTCCTCTCCCTGCTCTTCATAAGGATAAATTATTGGGGTTATCTCCATTTCGGAAGTGCTGTCCTTGAAACTGAATATCTCGTTTGACGTGGTATCTATCAGCTGCTGGATCGAAGTCAAGCCTCCTGTTTGCAATACCGAAATTATGGGCATTTTCAAAGGTTTCTTCTCTAACATTTTTCTTACCTCCATTAAATTGTATTATCTTCCATCCATTCTTCCTGCAAGACTCTTTCTTGGTAGCCTATTACTGGATGTGGGATCCCAGGTTGGCTAACTTCTACTCTTCTAATCTCTTTCTTAGTTCTAAAAACGTGAGTTAAGTTTATTGACTCGATGATGGCTCGATTGAACTCGCTAACTTTCTGATTATCTGTTCCTAGAATGACTTCAGGATTATATGGCTTATCCATCATTAAAATATCATTGTATGCATTGAATAAATCAACAATGAGTGTTGTAAGTTCATCATCAGGTTCAACTATATTTAATCCTAATACCTCTTGAGCTTCCCTTCTGCTTATGATGTAGTTATGAGAGAACCTCTCTCGCGTTAGAATATCTACAGTCTTTTTTATACGTTCCTCGTCTTTTGTGTGGTATTTCATAAGTATTGAGGCAAGAAATGCTATCTGCTCTCGTGATCTTTGAACCGCACCCAATACAAGAGGATTAACTTTTGAGGCAAGAATTTCGAAAACTTTTTTCATAGAATCTTCTTCGCTCAAACCTGCTTCCTTCTTTGCTAAATCAATAAAAGCGTTGACGTCCTCAACATTTACTGGGGCAATTTTTCCTCCGGGCTGTCCGGGAATTTGAACAATAGGACCTAGTGGATGTTCAACTGACGGATCTATAGGGCTCAGTTGTCCCATTTTTGTCATTACAATTTCGTTTGCACCTAATGCAATCAAAGTTGCGCAACTAAGAGCTTTGAATGGGATAATTACATTAAATTCCTCGCAAAATTCCCTAAATAAATTCACGAAAGCATATCCAGCTATTGTTATTCCCCCTGGGCTATACAGAAACAAATCTATTCTTTTCTGGTTTTCTATCTGGGTTAAATGTTTATGAAACATTGGAAAAACATCTGTAGCAATTTTTGTTTCCAAACCTCTTCTATCACCCGTGACATATACAACAAGATGAGAACGCCGTTTTTCTTGAATTTCTCCGATTAGTTTCATTCTACCTTTTCGATCCATCATTCTTTACCTCCTTATTTCTATATGCTTTTACCATGATTTAAATCTTATCATCAAATCAAATCCCTTTGCCCCCGATTTCACTTAACGGTTGGCGGTATGAAATCGTTGGGGAGAACGGGGATACTTCACTATCAAGGTACAATAAACTTTGATGCGAGTGATGCTTTTTGCATAACCACCTAAACCCCAATGTTTTATACCGCGTG
>DSAS01000121.1 GCA_011046365.1 Fidelibacterota bacterium | reverse complement strand
GGTTAAAGCGACGAGCAGCAACCGGCATTTTCGGTTTGGCGATGGTGACAGCGGGAACAACTTTGGTGCCGATATTGACTGGGTGATCTGGGATGTCACCGGTGCCTATGCGCCCGGCGAAGGTGTACAAATTCCACCCTATTTGAAGGTAGACGGCGGACCGCCGCCGGCAAAATGGTTGGTCTACGATGCCGGTGTATTGCCTACTGAGACCGCAGGTGCCGGTGGTGACACGCTGGATATATCGGATGTCAGTGATGATTATCCGGGAACGGGCATGATTGCGGAGATCATTGACGATCCGGATATTACAGGGAACAAGATATTCAAGTACCTGCATCCCGATGGCAAACGGACTTTCTGTCACTATTTTGATGAAAGTTATGAAGATTCGAACTTTACCATTGTCACCCGAATTAAAGGTGAAAACGATGTCGCTTATGACCGCGCCTTTGATATTCGCTGGGATAATGCGAATGCCGGTACCCGGGATGAATTGCGTATCTGGCCGGCAGACAGCACACTGGAGCTGGAAAAAGCGGATGTTTCCATTAAGTTGGACGTAGATTTTTACGCTTGGCACACTTTCCGGATTGTGGTTAGTGGTGATCTTGCCGAAGTCTATCTGGATGAAAACCCGGAGCCGGTCGTTAGCGGAATTACCACCGCTACAACATCGAGTCAGTATCTGAAGATTGGTGATGGTTCCGGGGATGCCATTGGCGGTTATATGGATTGGTTAATTCTCGATGTCTCCGGTGCTTATGGTCCGGATGAGGGATTGCCCATACCTGAAGGACTGTTTGTGGATCACGGTCCGGAACCCTATATTCCCAAATGGCTGGTCTATGATGCCGGGATCTTGCCCTCGGAAACAGCCGATTGCGGTGGCGATACGCTGGACCTCTCCAGTGTCAGCGATGGTTCACCGGGAACCGGATTTGTGGAAGAGATTATTGATGATCCGGACATTTCCGGAAACAAGCTGCTGAAATATCTGCAACCGGATGCCGCCGCAAAGACTATGTACCGTCATTATATGGACGAGGTAAATGCGGCAGAATCAATCACTCTGATGGCACGGGTAAAAGGAGAACGCGATGCAGCCTATGATCGTGCCTTTGACCTGCAGTGGCGCAATGCCAAAGCTAATGCCCGGGATGAGCTGCGCATCTGGCCTGCAGACAGCACACTTGAGCTGGAAAAAGCCGGTGTGGAAGTAAAAGTCAATCTGGACCTCTATGAGTGGCATACGTATCGGATTGCCGTTTATGGCGACTCGGCTGTCGTCTTTATTGATGAGTACAAAGAACCCTATCTTAGCGGCGTCAGTAGTGAAACCACATCGGATCTGTATATCAAGATCGGTGACGGTTCCAGCGACGCGGTTGGCGGATATCTCGATTGGTGTATCCTCGATATCTCCGGCGCCTTCGAGCCGGGTGAAGGATTGGCGATTCCGGCGGAGCTATATGTAGATGAATTCGAGTTCATTGCGCAGCCCGGCTGGAGAATCTATGACGGCAGCGTATTACCGACGGAGACCGGAGATGGAGGCGACAGCTTGAATATTTCCAGTTTGAGTGATGATTCGCCTGGTACAGATATGGTGGAGGAAATCGTTGATGATCCGGATATCACCGGCAACAAGCTGTTCCAGTACGAACAACCCGGTCAATATGGGCAAAAACGGATGTACCGGTCTTATTTCAATGAATACTGGAAAGGGACCGATTTCACGCTGATTTTCAGAACCAGGGCGCTTGACGGTTACGATCAGAACTTCACCTTCCAGTGGCGACTGGATAATGCCAACGCACGTGAGGACTTGCGATTCTATCCGCCCACTGGACGCTTATACTTGGAAAAAGCGGGTGTTGAAATATTCCCTGAATTCAGTTTTCTGGATTGGCATACCTATCGGGTTGCCGTATACGGTGACTCCACAGCTGTCTTTGTTGATGAAGACCCTATACCGGTTATAACCGGCAAGACTAGCGACGGGACGTCGGATCACTACTTTAAATTTGGTGATCGCGGTGCAGGTACAGTTGGCGGCTTACTCGATTGGATGATCATGGATATCTCCGGTGCCTATGCGCCCGGCGAAGGGGTCCCGATTCCGGAAGGACTCTATGTGGATGTTCCGGATGCGGTTGAAGATGTTGCGGTTTTGCCCAAAGCCTTCAAACTGTCCCAGAACTATCCGAATCCCTTCAATCCGACAACGGTCATTCAGTATGAAGTACCGCGCCAGAGCAAAGTCGTCATCAAACTCTACGATATGCTCGGCAAAGAGGTGCTGACGATGGTGAATAAAGAACAGTCAGCTGGTCGGTATTCTCTGACACTCGATGCCAGTCGTCTAGCCAGCGGCATCTACTTCTACAATATGCAGGCTGACAACTTCGTTAAGACAAAGAAAATGGTCTTACTGAAGTAATGATGGACAATGGAATCCAATTCCGTAAATGAAAGAGAGCAGGTAAAATGATCCAGTATTTATCCAGGCGCCGGTTTAACATGAATGCGGTTTTCGCGGTGGTATTACTGATTCTGTCCAGTGCTGCTTTGCCAGCCCAGGATCTGAAAACGTATCAGGCGGAAAACGCCATTTTCTATCATGCGAAAATCGAAACAGAACATGCCGGTTTCTCCGGAGACGGTTATGTCAATTTTGACAATGAAACCGGCAGCTATATCGAATTTACCGTTTTCATGGCAGACACGGACACTCAGACGGTCTATATCCGGTACGCCAACGGTGCCGCCAGTGATCGTCCGATGGAGGTTAGCGTTGATTCCGCCGGACTGGCTGAGATGCCGGATTTTAATCCCACCGGCGCCTGGACAAATTGGGCTCTGGATTCCATTGATCTTTTTTTGGTTTCGGGGGCGAACAGGATACGCTTTACCAGCTCCACTCCTGACGGAGGTCCGAACATTGATCGCATTGATGTAACCGGTATGCCGGGAGTGGTGCTTTACAGCCTGAATCTCAACGTGATCGGTTCCGGTCGCGTTGAGATTACGCCCCCCGATACCATCTTTCCCGAGGGTACACTTGTTGAACTGTGTGCCAGCCCGGACTCCGGCTGGAATTTCCGGGAGTGGCGGGACGATACCAGCAGTACAGACAATCCCATTAATTTCATAATGAATTCCACTCTGCGGATCACTGCACTGTTCGTTACCGACTTCGACACCGCTTATCAATGTGAAGATAGTCCCATCGGTTTTGCCGCTGTGGATACGCTGGAACAAAACGGAACCTATGGTGGAGCCGGGGGCGATACCGTCGTCGTAACGACCGGGGCGGAGCTGTTTCAGATTCTCGATTCCCGACGTGACGCACGGTTTGATCAGAATCATCCGCCGCTGGTGATTATGGTGCGCGGTAAATTAACCTGGACCGAAAAAGCGATGATGGATTTCAAGGAAAATTACGACGTTTCACTTATCGGTGAGGGAGCGGATGCCCAGATTGAAGGCTTCGGTCTGAATCTGTTCCGTAGTCACAATATTATCATCCGCAATATCGAATTCCGCAATGCACCCGACGACTGTATCAATATTACCGATCCGCTCTCGCATCATATCTGGATTGATCACTGCACCTTTTCCGACTCACCCGATATTGACCCCGAAGGCAAGCGGCACGACGGACTGCTAGATATCAAACACGGTGCCAGCTATATTACCGTCTCCTGGTGTCATTTTTACAATCACCGCAAATCGAATCTGATCGGGCATTCGGAAAATAACGGTGACGAAGATATCGGTCGCCTGAAAATTAGCTATCATCACAACTGGTGGGAAAATACCGTTTCCCGGAATCCGCGGACCCGCTTTGGTGAAATCCATGTGTTTAATAATTTTTATGACAATTCCGAAAATATTATGTCATACGGTGTCGGAGTGACCTGCTATGCGCATGTACTGGTGGAGGCGAATTATTTTAAAAGGGTACCGATTCCCATCCTGATTTCCCAGGTCAATGACGACTACAGAACGCTCAGTGGCAATCCCGCCGGATATGCAATGGCGGTGGCGAATTATGTGGCAGATTCGGGTCCCATCGTCGAATATCTCGAGAATTATAACTTCGATCCCGGAGATTATTATGATTATCAACCCGACGATCCGACGGTGCTACCGGTCTTGTTACCGGCACTGGCTGGCAGCGGCAAGCTGGATACGCAGATTCCAGTGATGACCATTGCCAACCCAAACCGGCTGGCGACAGATTTTACCCTGGCGCAGAACTACCCGAATCCCTTTAATCCGGTGACCCAAATAGAATATACAGTACCGCGGGAGGATTTTGTGCATTTGACAGTCTACAATCTGGCGGGACAGGTGGTGCAGTGTCTGGTTGCCGAAGCCCAATCCGCCGGTTCCTATACGGTGCGTTTTGACGCCTCAGGGCTGCCCAGCGGAATGTATCTGTACCGGCTTGCGATGGGCAATCAGATTAAAACCCGCAAAATGATGTTATTGAAATGATAAAAAAAACTCGGCAAATGGGATTGAATGGCGTTTTAGCGGGCATTTTCCTGCAACTGAGCGCAACGCCGCTGATTGCCCGGTATGCGGCGGATTTCTGTGTTGATCAAAACGGTCACGGAGATTTCAAAACAGTGACGGGCGCCCTTCAATCGCTGCCCATGTTTAATTATGAACGCGTAACGATTTTTATTAAGAATGGCGTCTACACCGAAAAGATCAGGATTGACTGCGATTACGTTACCTTGAGAGGCGAGAACCGGGCGGAGACGATTATTCGTTATGCGCAGCTGCGTTCGGATTGGGAGAAAAATAAAGACTCCATCGGACCGGCGGTGATTAATATTCACAGCGATGATGTGATTCTGGAAAATTTGACCATTGAGAATACTCAGCCGGAAATCGGACCCCATGCTTTTACGATTTACGGCACCGGTACGCGGACAATCATTCAGCAGTGTAATGTCTATAGTCGCGGAGGCGATACCGTCGCCCTCTGGAATTATAAAGAGGGAAAATACTATCTGGCTGATTGCAGCATTAGCGGCGCAGTGGATTTTGTCTGTCCCCGGGGTTGGTGTTTTATGCGCGATTGTCAACTGTATGGGCATAAAAAAACCGCCGCCCTCTGGCATGCCGGGGGCTACTGCCGCGATCAGAAATTTGTCATTGTGAATACTAAATTTGACGGCGTCCCGGATTTCAGACTGGGGCGGCATCATTACGAAGCCCAGTTTTACCTGGTGAACTGTCAATTTTCAGAGGCGCTAAGCGATGTGCCGGTCTATTATGTTTCATATCCGGATGCACCGGAACGCAACCGACCTTTCAATTGGGGTAAACGTACCTATTTTTATAACTGTCACCGCGAGGGGAATGATTTTGACTGGTTTGTGGATAATTTACACGAAGCCGACGGTTCGCCCGAAGCCGACGATCTGACTGCCGTCTGGACATTCGCCGGAGACTGGGACCCGGAATCGCCGAGCGGTCCAGCTATCCAGTATTACGATTTTGATGAAAATTCAGTCATTTTTCAATTCAATGAAATTGTCAGCGTCAGCGGTAAACCGGTATTGAAGACGGTAACCGGAAAGTCTCTGCATTATCACTCCGGCGGCGGGTCGGACACGATTCGGTTTGACAGTACCGAACCGCTTGTCGGGCGGGATTTCGAGCAGCCGTTGCAGGTGAGTAGCGGTCAGTTATTCGGAACGGTGGCTTCGCTGGAGCCACGTCCGGTGGATTTTAATATGAGAATTGAATGAGAGAAGCAGGATGATACACCGAGTAATAAATAAGATCAAGCTGCTGGCTGTTTTTGCTCTGGGGGCTGTTATGTTGCCGGCTCAGGACATTCAGTTGAGTATGCTCGAATATGAGCTGCGGATACCGGAACAGACCGCTCAGTCGGAGTTGTGGGCAGACCTTCTGCAGCATGATCGGCAATGGTATACTTCGCCGGAAGCGATTCGGATTGCTGAAAATATATTACTATATCAGCGCAATTCCGGCGGCTGGCCGAAAAATATTGACTATACCGAGACTCTCAGCGCCGTCCATAAAAAGGAATTGACGGACTACGCCGATGAACCGCTGGCGACGATTGACAACGGCGCCACCTACACCCAGATGCGCTATCTGGCGCACGTCTACGCTCAGACCGGAGATAAGCGCTACTGCCTGGCTTTTTTAAGAGGTTTGGATTATTTATTGAAGGCGCAATATGAAAACGGCGGCTGGCCCCAGTATTATCCGCTGCGCAAAGGCTATTATTCCCATATCACCTACAACGACGATGCGATGATCGGTGTCATGCGTCTGCTGCGGGATGTTGCCGCCGGAGGGAGTGAATACCGGTTTGTTGATGAAAACCGCTGTTTCATGGCACAAAAGGCGGTCGCCAAAGGCATTGAATGCATTCTCAAAACCCAGGTTGTTGTCAACGGAGAATTGACTGCCTGGTGTGCCCAGCATGATGTAAAGACGTTGAAACCGGCGCGCGGGCGGGCATATGAACTGCCTTCGCTGAGCGGTAAGGAGACGGTGGACATCATCTGGTTTTTAATGGAAATCGAAAATCCGCCACCCGAGATTATTGCTGCAATCGAAGGCGCCATTAGTTGGCTCCAGAGGGTGAAAATCAACGGCATCCGTCAAAAACGGGTGACTTCACCCAAGAGTCCAACCGGCTACGATAAGATCATCGTGAATGATCCCGCCGCTCCGCCGATCTGGGCGCGTTTCTATCAGATTGGAACCAATCGTCCGTTCTTTAGCGATCGCGACGGCGAGATGTACTTTGATCTGGCGGATATATCGGTGGAAAGGCGGGTTGGATACGGCTGGTTGGGATACTGGCCGCAGGAACTGCTGGAAAAATTCTATCCCCGCTGGCAGGCACGCTATGTCGTCAATAAGAGGATGCCCCAAAAATGATGTCTGGAATGGCAAACCCGATCAATAAAATAAAATTCGGTCCGGCAATGTTTTTTAGCAATGATGAGGATGTCAAGATTAGGAGAAATACGATGAAAAAGGAATTCTACCGCAGAACAATTAGACTGGCATTAACAGGAATTCTGATCCTGTTTATTCAGACATGCAGCAATTCGAATCCGCCCTATTACAATGTCTGTGATTACGGAGCGATAGCCGATGGGGTTACGAAAAATACAGCCGCAATTCACAAAGCAATTGACGCTGCAGCGTCAGCCGGCGGCGGAACAATCTACTTTCCGGCGGGTGAATATTTAACCGGTCCGATTCATCTAAAAAGCAATATTGTGATCCATGTGGATGCCGGTGCGGTGTTGAAATTCAGTGACAATTTTGATGATTACCTGCCCATGGTGCTGTCCCGCTGGGAAGGCACGACGGGCATGAATTTCTCGCCCCTTTTTTACGGGTATCAGCTGGAAAATATTACTATCCAGGGACGCGGACTGCTGGACGGACAGGGACAGGCTTGGTGGGATTTCTACGGCAAACTTAGAAAAGAATATAAACAGTACGGTGAAGTACAGACCCAGTCCAGGTGGCAAAAATTACATCTGGAAGCAAATAAAAACACCCTCCAACCCGATACCTGGATGTGGGATAACAACAATTTTCTGCGACCGCCGTTCATTCAATTTTATGACTGTAAAAATGTCCAGATCAGGGATGTCACGATCATCAACTCCCCTTTCTGGACGGTCAATCCGGAACTCTGCGACAATGTGACTATTACCGGGCTTTCCATTAAAAATCCCCCGGATTCCTATAATACCGACGGCATCAATCCCAGTTCCTGTACCAATGTGCATATCTCCAACTGCCACATCTCCGTCGGTGATGATTGTATCACGCTCAAATCGGGGCGGGATGAAGATGGGCGCCGGATCGGACGCCCGGCGGAAAATATCACCATTACCAATTGCACTATGCTGAATGGGCATGGTGGCGTGGTGATCGGCAGTGAAATGTCAGGAGATGTGCGTAAAGTGACGATTTCGAACTGCATATTCGACGGAACCGACCGGGGCATTCGGCTCAAGTCGATGCGCGGACGCGGTGGCGTTGTGGAGGAAATCCGGGTCTCCAATATCGTTATGAAAAACATCCAGCTGGAGGCGATTAAAATGAATATGGAGTACCAGAAAACCGACACCGAACCGGTCTCCGAGCGGACGCCCAAATTTCGGAACATCCATATCAGTAACGTTACCGCCAGCCAGACCAGACAAGCCGCCAATCTGCTGGGACTGGATGAAATGTCCATCCAGGATGTAACCTTTACAAATATTAATATGGATGCCCGCAGGGGCTTTGAATTCAGGAATGTTGATGATATTGAATTTCACCATGTCACGATCAATGCTGAAACAGGACCGGCTTTGATGGGCACGAATGTCAATAATTTGGAATTGAACGGTGTTAAAACGCAATATCCGCAAAACGGAGCACCGGTGGTTCGACTGAAAAATACCCGCAATGTCTATGTCCACGGTGCCAATCCGCTGCCGGGAACCAAAGAATACCTCGCTGTCAGCGGTCCGGAGTGTGAAAATATTGTTGTTACGGGAAATAATTTTCAGCATGTCAAAAATCCGGTTGTGCTGGGCAGGGAGGTTCCCTCACAGGCGGTCATTCAGAATCAGTGAGACGCGGAGAAAACCGGGATTACTCCGCTTTTTTCTGTAGTGACTCACTGATTGATCCACAGGAGAAGTGCCAGGATATCCGGAAAAATGATTGCCTTTGTCGGTTCGTTTTCATAAACTTGGTATACCAGGTATGCTTGGCAAATTGAGTTGTGCGAAAATCAACGGATACAACTATGATTGATCTGAACAATCCGCAGCCGCTTTACCGGCAAGTCGCCGCCGACATCCGCGCCAAAATTATCTCCGGCGAATTGGTTGCCGGCGACCGGATCGGTTCGCAACAGGAGCTGACCAAAACCTACAACGTCAGCCCCATTACGGTAAAAAAGGCGGTGGCGGAGTTGATTCGCGAGGGCGTCCTCTTCAGCCGTGTCGGCAAGGGTATTTATGTGGCAGCTCCCCAGAAACGGGTGGATTTTTCAAAAACCCAGACCATCGGTTTTGTGCTCAGAGATTTGAACAGCCCGTTCTTTTCGAGAATTCTGATGAGTGTGGAGCGGGCGGTTTCGGATAACCACTTTAATCTGCTGCTGGCGAACTCCACCGATCGTCCCGATATCGAGGACGAGCAGGTCCGGCACTTTCTGAATCTGGGGGTCAGCGGAATCATCATTGCCTCCATGAGTCATCATTATTCGGCGACGCCGCTGATCCGCCAGATCAGCTATGATAACTATCCGGTGGTGGTGGTATCCTATATTGAAGACGAGGATATCTGCTTTATCGGGACCGATCATGAGACCGGCGGCTACCTTGCCACGGAGCATCTGATCAATTGTGGCTACCGGCGTATCGGCTATATCAATGGTGAAGCAGGCAACCTGGTGGGTGAATTGCGATACAAAGGGTTCAAGAGAGCCCTCTCCGACCATGGTTTGAACTATCGTCAGGAGGATGTTTACCGCCTGCAACACTGTGGCGAAGCCTATGACTACCAGTCGGGATATGAGATTGGTGACCAGTATTTAAAGCAGACAAGCCGGGCGGCTGCTCTTTTTATTTACAATGATCTGGCGGCGCTGGGCTTTCAGCGTGCCGTGCTGGACGCCGGATTGAAGGTTCCCGAAGATGTGGCGATCGTCGGTTTTGACGATATCAAACGGGGTGTCACCGCGCCGGTCCCGCTGACGACCATCCACCAGCCTACCGACGAGATCGGGCAGCTGGCGGTACAGACATTAATTGCTAAAATCAACCATCAGCCGGTCAAAACGCGTCAGATTCTGAAACCGTGGTTAATCGTCAGACAATCCTGTGGTATGCAAAAGCAAAACAAGCCAGAATAAATCTCGAGGTGATGTCATGAATAAGCCCTATTTCATTTTCCTTCTGATTGCCGGATTACTCTCCTGTAGTCCGACCAGAAAAGCTGTGACCGTCCGGGTAAAAAACCCGGCGGATTTACAGCGTCAGGATGCGCTGGTTATCATTGATCTTGCCAGGCTGTCCCGGTCGGAATTCAGGGATAAACCGGTTGTCGTTAAAGCCGGGAATGAAGAGGTCCCGGCACAAAAATTTGGGAATGTACTGTATCTGGTTGCCGATTTCGAACCGGCGGAAGAGAAGACACTGTTCTTACAGACAGTCCGGAAAATGCCTCAGTATCCTCAGCGTGCTCACGCCGAACTGTCCCGGAAAACCGGTGGTCGTTTCGAAGGGAATCTCTACGTCGGTGGCACTTTTGAGAAGGTGACCGAGGAAGTTGTTCCGCCGGAACATGCGATTCATGATAACTATTATCGCTATGAAGGACCGGGCTGGGAGTCCGACCGGGTCGGCTACCGCTATTATCTGGATGAACGGAATCGGATTGACATTTTTGGTAAGAGAGTGACCCGGATGGTGCTGCCGGAGGTGGGTCTCGACGGACTGGATTCCTATCATGAACTCGCGGAGTGGGGCGCTGATATTTTTAAAGTCGGTGAATCGCTGGGGATCGGTTCGGTGGGTACCTTCCTCAAGGGTGCGGCGCGGCAGATCAATAAGACCGACAGTACGCGGGTCCGGATTGTAGCCGACGGTCCGGTCTGGGCGGAGATTCAAACCGATTATTACGGCTGGCAGATTGATCAACACAAGCTCCATCTGGAATCTCATCTGGCGATACACGCCGGAACCCGGCTGACCAAACACAGCATTTGTATTCATAACGGCTTGGAAAATCTTGTCACCGGTTTGGTCAAAACGGAGGGTTGTTCTTATATCGAAGGAGCACCGCATGACAATTCGTCCGGCTGGAGGTATATTGCGCTTTGGGGCAAGCAGAGCCTGATGGGCGACAATCTGGGCACGGCGATTTTTTTTCGGGGGAACGATCTGATTCAAATAAGTGAGGACGATCTCAATTATCTGGTCGTTCTGAAACCGGGTGGCGAACGGCTGACGTACTATTTTGCGGCTGCCTGGGAAGCCGAACCCGACGGAATCAAAACCGAAGGGGAATTTACCGATTATCTGGAGCAAACGGTCATGGAATTAAACAATCCCATAAAGGTGATTTATTAAAAAAGGAGTTGCAATGAAAGTGCGATATTTAGCGGATCCACAGCGCTTTCCGCGGATGACGACAAAGGAGCTGCGGGAGACCTTCCTGGTGGAGAATCTTTTTCAGGCAGGCAAACTGGAAATGCTCTACAGCGATACGGAACGGGCAGTGGTGGCGGGTGTCGTTCCCACTGTTGAACCGCTGGAACTACAGGGTGGGAAAGAGCTGGCGAGTGACTTTTTTGCGCAACGCCGCGAAGCCGGAGTAATCAATATCGGCGCACCGGGAGCGGTGACGGTTGATGGCGAATCTTTTGTCATGGCGAAACTAGATTGTCTCTACATCGGTCGCGGTGCGAAACAGATCCAGCTGTCGAGCAGCGATCCTAAAAATCCGGCGGAATTTTATCTGCTTAGTTATCCGGCGCACCGCAGTTATCCGACGAAGCTGATTCACAAAGCGGAAGCCAATCAGGTGGCACTGGGTGCCCTAAAGACGTCCAATGAGAGGATTATTTATCAATACATACGCCCCGGCATTGCGGAGAGCTGCCAGCTGGTGATGGGATTGACGATTCTGGCGGATGGCAGCGTCTGGAACACCTTCCCGCCGCACACCCATGCCCGGCGGACAGAGATTTACCTCTATTTTGATGTCGGTGCGGATGATCGTGTCTTTCACATAATGGGTTCGCCAGCGGAGACGCGGCATCTGGTGATGCAAAACAAGGAGGCGGTGCTGTCGCCCAGCTGGTCAATTCACGCCGGCGCCGGTTCCAGCAATTATAGCTTTATCTGGGGTATGGGCGGCGAAAATCAGGAATTCGACGATATGGATCATGTCAAAGTTGATGAAATTCGTTAAGCTTGGAGACGGGTGTCTATGATTATTGAAGAACGAGCCTATGCCCGCGCCGGATTACTGGGCAATCCCTCGGACGGCTACTTCGGGAAGACCATCTCCGTAATTGTTCGCAATTTCGGTGCGCATATCCAGCTCTGGGAGTCGCCGTCACTCTGTATTCAGGCGGCGGTCAGTGAAGCGCCGCGATACCGGAATCTGAATGAGTTGCTGGAGCAGACGACTGCGCTGGGCTATTATGGCGGTGAGCGCCTGATCAAGGCGGCGATTGTCACCTTTGCCGAATATTGCCGGGAGGAGGACATTGCCCTGGAGAATAAAAATTTTACCCTGCAGTTTCATTCCAGCATACCGCGGCAGGTTGGCTTAGCCGGCTCCAGTGCGATAGTGACGGCGACCATGAAGGCGCTGCTGCGCTTTTTCAATGTCCGTATTCCGAAAGCCTTTCTCCCGACGCTCATTCTGCGGGCGGAGACGGAGCAGCTGGGCATCAATGCCGGTCTGCAGGACCGGGTGATTCAGGTCTATGAAGGCTGCGTCTATATGGACTTCAACCGGGAGCAGATGGAAAAAATCCAACACGGCATTTACCATAAAATTGATGTCAGCAAACTGCCCAAACTGTACATTGCTTACAAAACCCGCCTGAGTAAAGTATCTGGAAAGGTGTTGAACGTCATCCGACTTAAGTATGAACAGAAAGACCCGACGGTTCTGGCAGTGCTGGACGAGATTGCCGGATTGGCGGAAGCCGGTCGTACGGCGCTTGAATCCGGTCGGACAGAGGAGCTCTTTGAGCTGATGAACCGGAATTTCGATCTGCGGCGTTCGATCATGCCGATCAATGCATCCAATCTGGAGCTGGTGGAGACGGCACGCTCCTGTGGCGCTGCGGCAAAATTTGCCGGCTCGGGCGGTGCCATTATCGGGATGTACAAAGATGACGCCATGCTGAACCGGCTGATTCTGGCGCTGAAGCGAATTGATACGCGGGTCATTAAACCGTTTATTTTATAGGAGAAAAAGAGAATGGTTCGGAAAGCAGTCATACCGGCAGCTGGATTAGGCACCCGGTTTTTACCGGTCACCAAAGCGCAACCCAAGGAGATGTTGCCGATTATTGATACGCCGACGATCCAGTATGTGGTTCAGGAGGCGATAGATGCCGGCATCGAGGATATTTTGATTATTTCAGGAAAAGGGAAACGGGCGATTGAGGATCATTTTGATCGCAGCCCGGAGCTGGAGTTATTGCTGAATCAAAAGGGCAAGACGGAGCAGTTTTACGAGGTCAGCCGTCTGGGCGAAATGGCGAATATTCACTTCATTCGGCAAAAGGAACTCAAGGGACTCGGCGACGCCATCTCCTATGCCCGGCAGCATACCGGTGATGAACCCTTTGTGGTGATGCTGGGTGATACGATTATTGATTCGGTCATTCCAGTCACGCAGCAACTGATTGATGTTTATAATCAATTTTGCCAGAGTGTGATTGCCGTGGAGGAAGTAGCACCGGAAAAGGTCGCTCGCTACGGAATTATCGCCGGCAAGTCTATTGACGAACGCACTTATCAGCTGTCCGGAATCGTGGAGAAGCCGAAGCCTGCCGAGAGCCCATCCAATCTGGCGGTGGCGGGGCGCTACATTCTGACCCCGGAGGTATATTCGATACTGGACGATCTGCCGCCCGGAGTCAACAACGAAATTCAGCTCACCGATGCGTTGCAGATTTTGTTAAAACGGGAGAACATCTACGCCTATCGCTTTGAAGGACGGCGCCATGACATTGGCAACAAGCTGGATTATCTGAAAACCACGGTGGAATACGCCTTGAAGCGGGCGGAATTCGCCGAACCGTTTATGGAATTTTTAAAATCTGTCGTAGCCAGGGAGAAAAATTATGAATCCTGATCGTTTTTTTGATGCAGCTGAAAATGTCCGTACAATCGCCAGGGCGCTGTATGTCGGGGTGAGAGACCTGCCGCTGATCAGTCCGCACGGTCATGTGGACCCGCAACTGTTTGCCGAAAATCAACCCTTCCCGGACCCGGCGGAGCTGTTTATTATCCCCGATCATTACATCTTCCGCATGCTCTATTCACAGGGCGTTTCGCTGGAGTCGCTGGGGATTCCGCAAAAGGATGGAACGGTGGGCGAGACCGACCGGCGCAAGGTCTGGCGGAGATTCGCTGAAAATTACTATCTCTTTGCCGGAACGCCCAGCGGTATCTGGCTGAATCACGAGCTGTGCGAGCTATTTGATATTCAGGAGAAGCTGAACGGAGATAATGCCGATGATATATTTGACCAGATTCAGGCCAAGCTGGCGAAGCCGGAGTATCTGCCCCGGGCGCTGTTTGACCGCTTCAATCTGGAGGTGCTGACCACTACGGACAATCCCTGGGATGCGCTGAGTTATCACCGGCAGATCAAAGATTCGGATTGGGACGGAGAAATCGTACCCTGTTTTCGACCGGACGGCGTGACCGATATCAGCCGGGCGGACTGGCAGGCGAATATTGAGAAACTATCCGAAGCCAGTGGAATCTGGATTACCAATTACCGGCAGCTGATCCGGGCGCTGGAGGATCGGCGTGCCTTTTTCAAGTCCATGGGGACGGTCTCCACGGATCACGGCGTTCAGGAGGCGCTGACCCTGCGCCTGACAGAGGAGGAAGCGGACCGGATTTTTCAGAAGGCACTGAAGGGTAACGCTTCCGCCGCCGATGCGCGGCGCTTTACTGCACACATGTTGATGGAGATGGCGCGGATGAGTTGCGACGACGGTTTGATCATGCATCTGCATGTTGGCGCATTGCGCAATCACAACGAGCAGATTTTTAAAAAATTTGGTCCCGATAAGGGCGCCGACATACCGATCGTGTCGGAATTTACGGTGAATCTGAAACCGCTGCTAAATGCTTACGGCAGTGAGCGCAATTTTCACCTGATTGTCTTTACTCTCGATGAATCCACCTATTCCCGGGAATTGGCGCCGCTGGCGGGGCATTATCCGGCGCTGCGACTGGGACCCGCCTGGTGGTTTCACGACAGCATTCAGGGGATGATTCGTTTCCGGGAACGGACACTGGAAACCGCCGGCGTCTACAATCTGATCGGATTTATTGATGACACCCGGGCGTTTCCGTCCATTCCTGCCCGTCACGATTTGGCGCGCCGTATTGACAGCAACTACCTGGCGGGTCTGGTGGCGAAGCATATTATTAATATGGCGGAGGCTCAAAAAATGAATTACGCCCTGGCGTACGGGCTTTCCAGAGAAATGTATCGTAAACAATGAACCAAAGCGATGATGGAATGAGTAATCTATGAAAAAGTATTTTTTACATGGCTTTGTACTTGGGCTGGCACTGATTCTGCTGCCTGCCTGCAGCCGGGACAGCCGAATAAAGGTGATCAAACTCGGACATGCGCTGAATGCCGATCATCCGGTTCACAAAGCGATGGTCTACATGGCTGACCGGGTGAAAGAGAAGTCCGACGGTCGGTTACGTATTGATATCTATCCCAGCCAGCAGCTGGGTACCGAGCGGGAGCTTGTGGAGCTGTTGCAGATCGGCAGTCTGGGAATCACCAAGGTGTCATCAGGTGTCATTGAAGGGTTTGTGCCGGTTCACAAAGTTTTCGGGTTGCCCTATCTGTTCAGGGATGAAGCCCACCGCTTCAGTGTACTTGAGGGTGAAGTCGGGAGACAAATTTTATTGAGCAGTGAGAAATACTGGTTGCGGGGACTCTGCTACTACGACGCCGGCAGCCGCAGTTTCTATTCAAAATCCAAACCGATTTTGAAACCCGCTGATTTAGCCGGTTTGAAGGTGCGGACCATGAACAGCCCCACGGCGGTGGCGATGATTCAACAGATGGGTGGTTCGGCGACGCCGATCGCCTGGGGCGAACTGTACACGGCACTGCAGCAGGGGGTCGTGGATGTGGCGGAGAACAATCCCCCTTCCTATCACCTGTCGCGCCACTATGAGGTGTGCAAACACTACTCGCTGGATGAACACACCTCGGTACCCGATGTGCTGCTGATCAGTACGATAATCTGGAACGATCTGACGCCCCAGGAGCAGCAGTGGCTGCAGGAGGCGGCGGACGAATCGGCGCAGTATCAAAAGCGGCTCTGGAAAGAGGCTTGTGAATTTGCGCTGCAGGAGGTTCAGAAAAACGGGGTAACGGTCTATTATCCCGACAAGAGACCCTTTGCCGAAAAGGTGGCGACAATTTATGAGCGTTACCGTGATCAACCGGAGCTCTATGAATTAATTCAAAAAATAAGGACGGGGTACTGATGGAAAACCGGATTAAAACAGTTGTTGACCGCTGGCTGAGCCGGATCCTGATCGGGCTGATGGCTTTCAGTGTGTTGAATGTGCTCTGGCAGGTGTTGACGCGGTTTATCCTGAAAAATCCTAGCTCCTATACGGAGGAGATGGCGCGGTTTTTACTGATCTGGGTCGGGATGCTCGGCGCTGCCTGGGCGTCCGGTCAGAAAATGCATCTGGCGATTGATTATTTTACGCTGAAAATGAAACCCGATGGACAAAAATATATCGGACTGTTCATTCAATTGGTGGTATTTCTGTTTGCTTTTTTTGTGATGGTAATCGGCGGGCTGCGCCTGGTGACCATTACTCTGGCGCTCAATCAAACCTCGGCGGCGCTGCAGATCAAACTGGGGTATGTGTACGCGGTCGTACCGATCAGCGGGGTGATCATCATGTTTTATGCCGTAGTGCTTTTTATTGACTATTTACAAAATGGCATTCAGGCAGCAGCGGAAAGGGAGGGGTGAGATGGCGGTAATTGACATTGTTGTTTTGGCAGGTGTTTTTGTTGTTCTTCTGGTCATCGGTACACCGATTTCCTTCAGCATTGGAATTGCGACGATCTGCACGATGCTGCTGAGTATTCATTCCCTGCCGGCGCTGACCACGGTGGCTCAGCGGATGGCTACAGGGCTGGACAGTTTTGCACTGCTGGCGATTCCCTTCTTTGTGTTATCAGGGCAGTTGATGAATCACGGAGGCATTGCCCGACGTCTGATCAATTTTGCCAAGGTCCTGGTGGGTCGTCTGCCGGGCGGTCTGGCTTTTGTGAATATCGTTGCGGCGATGTTTTTCGGGGCGATTTCCGGTTCAGCGGCGGCGGCGGCAGCGGCGATCGGCGGCTTCATGGTACCGATGATGAAAAAAGAGGGCTACGATGTCAATTTCAGTGCCGCGGTGAATATCACCAGTTCCACCACCGGTTTGATCATTCCGCCCAGTAATATTTTAATCGTTTACTCGCTAGCCAGCGGCGGAGTATCAATTGCCGCCCTGTTTATTGCGGGGTATCTGCCGGGATTATTGGTCGGTCTGATGTTGATGGTCGTGGCGGGATTGATTTCCAAAAAACGGCACTATCCGACGGTGCCCAAAATCGGATTTATCCAAGCGGTGAAATATTTTCTCGATGCGATTCCGAGTCTGCTGCTGATTGTGATTGTAATCGGCGGGATTATCGCCGGATTTTTTACAGCGACCGAGGCGTCGGCGATTGCCGTGCTTTATACCTTGATATTGTCGGTTCTGATTTATAAAGAGGTCAGGTGGAAACAACTTCCGTCAATCCTGCTCTCTACGGTGGGGACGACGGCGATCGTGATGCTGCTGATCGGAACCTCCATGAGCATGTCCTGGATTATGTCTTATGAAAATATTCCCCAGAATATCAGTGCGGCGCTGATTGCATTGACCGACAGTAAAATTATCATTTTGCTGATTATCAATTTGATTCTCCTGATGGTGGGGACCTTTATGGATATGACGCCGGCGGTGCTGATTTTCACACCGATTTTCCTGCCGGTGGTTACCCAGCTGGGTATTCACCCGATCCATTTCGGCATCATGATGGTGCTGAATCTCTGTGTCGGGCTCTGCACACCGCCGGTGGGATCAGTACTGTTTATCGGCTGCGGGATTGCCAATTGCCGGATTGACAAGGTAATTCGACCGCTTCTGCCGCTCTTTCTGGCAATGATCATCGCACTGATGCTGATTACCTATATTCCAGAAATCACAATGGTGATTCCCAGGGCATTGGGATATTAAAAATGAGTTTAAGGTCTAATTAAATGAGGAATTGAGATGAGTAAGGAAATTGCGAAAAGATATAATTTTCAAAATAAATGTGCCGTCGTCACCGGTGGTGCGGGGGTGCTGGGCTCCGGCTTTACCAGGGCGCTGCTGGATTGCGGCGCCAATGTGGCAGTTCTGGATTTGAATGCGGGTAAAAGCGGCGGTTATGCCGAATATGGCGATCGCTTTTTGCCCATCAAAACCAACGTTTTGGAAAAAGACTCCGTTCAGGCAGCGGTGGACGATGTGGTAAAACGGTTTGAGACGGTTGATTTTCTGATTAATGCCGCCGGCGGCAATCATCCCGACGCCAGCAGCAGCGCTGAGATTCCCTTTTTTGATCTGCCTGCCGAGGCGCTGAAGTTTGTGACCGATCTGAACCTGCTGGGTACCATTTTGCCGAGCCAGGTGGTGGGGAAACTCATGGCAGAGCATCAGCAGGGAGTGATTTTGAATGTCTCCTCCATGAGCGCCTTTCGTCCGCTGACCCGGGTGGTCGGCTATTCGGCGGCGAAAGCGGCGGTGAGTAATTTTACCCAGTGGCTGGCGGTCTACATGGCGCAGGAGTATTCGCCGAATATCCGGGTAAATGCCCTTGCGCCGGGCTTTTTCCTAACCAAACAGAATGAGTTTTTACTGATTGATAAAGAGACCGGTAAATTGACCGGGCGGGGTCAAAAGATCATTGATCATACACCGATGGGAAGATTCGGGAATCCGGAGGACCTGCTGGGTGCGCTGCTCTGGCTGCTCTCGGAGGATTCGCAGTTCGTGACCGGAATCGTGCTGCCGATTGACGGCGGTTTCGCGGCGTATTGTGGTGTTTAGAATAAAAAGGAGGAAAAATATCGTGAAAAGATGTGATATTGGTTTGATTGGTCTGGCGGTCATGGGTGAAAACTTGGTACTGAATATGGAGCGCAATGGCTTTTCCGTAGCGGTTTTCAACCGAACCGTGAGTAAAGTAGATAGATTTTTAGCCGATCGGGCGAAAGGCAGGAATATCGTCGGGTGCCACAGTATTGAGGAGCTGGTGGCGAATCTCGAAACGCCCCGGAAAATCATACTGCTGGTGAAAGCCGGTAAACCGGTGGATGATTTTATTGAAAAGTTGCTGCCGCATCTGGAAAAAGGCGATATCATTATTGATGGCGGCAACAGTCACTTCC
>DSAS01000175.1 GCA_011046365.1 Fidelibacterota bacterium | reverse complement strand
GTTATCATATAGGATAACTTGCTGTATCCGGAAAATTTCTTACTGCCATTCAAAGGAACATAGGCACCGTCTCCATTGATTAGCGAGTCCGGAATGTTGTACCCATACAATGACTCCTCCTGGGTAGGATTTCTTTGAGCTTGATATACATAATGTTGAATTGGAACCGTATCATCAATTAAAAACCGCCGCTGCCCATATAGCCAACCGTCGGTTTGATAATACCGTAAGGACGTATAAAAAGACAGCCCGGGAATAATGGGCATCGGCCCCCTAAGGTTCAGACTCAGATCCTTTTCATTTATATTAATCTGATCAATATTCATAAAAATATCCGAGTGGGTTGAAATATAGTCACCCATGGAAACGGAAGCATTCCCACCAAACTTTTTTGCCCCTTCTTTGGTAATTACGTTGATAATTCCCGATTGCGCCTGACCGTACTCAGCGTTAAAGGTACCGCTGATAACCTGTAGCTCCTGTACCCAGCTGTTTTCCATAGCAATGGAACTTCCGCCGTTATACTGATCCGTTACCGGAACACCATCAATCAAATAGGCGATTTCACCACCCCGACCACCCCGAATATGAAAAGTGCCCCCGGCATCCTTAACGACACCAGTTTGCAGCTGGATCAGGTCGCCCAACTCCTGCACCGGCATGGTCTGAATTTCTTCTGACGATACATAAGCCGCTGTATTGGTACGATCCATTTCAATAATCTTGCGGGTCCCGATAACTGTTACTTCCTGACCCTCGATTGCCTGGGGTGCAATAGAAAAATTTTGAACTGTCGTCCGGTCGACATTAACCTCGATATCCAGCACAGAAACACGCTCATATCCGACATAGGAGCAGATCAGTGTATAGGTTTCGGGCGGAATGTTAATAATAAAGTAATCACCATTTATATCCGATGCCGTACCCATGCTGGTACCTTCTATATATATATTGGCACCGATAATCGGATCACCAGTGTTTTTATCAACAACTTTCCCCATGATTTTTCCGGTAGTACCAGCCAGGACACTGATACCAGTCAATAAGACCAGCCCAACTATTGCAACCACACCAAATCTATTCATAACTATCACTCCACACAGACATGCCCTAATCCCAGGCTGGGCACGGCTGAGCATTTCGTTGTTTTCTTACCGCCTGTTTTGACCTATGTTTAAAAAAAACCATACTTTATGATCAAATTGAATAAATATCCATTAATAAAAATGCCAAGTTAATTTTAATCATTTTTTAGGGAATGTCAACACTTTTTTGTTAAAAATAACCGGTTCGCCCCAACTTCACGTGGAGAAAAACCACCAAGTTTAGCAAAATTGAAAAAACCACTCCAAGTTAGAACAGAATTCATTGAATATATTTTTTTCTTTAATGAATAAATATGATTGAATAATTGATGTTTTTTCTTTATTATCTGGGAGAGTTTGAAATGTTCATTCAATTTGCGGTCAGGGTGATTTTAAATACTTCCAAGGGAGCCAGCCATTAAACCAAAAGCAAAAGATGAAATTTTACTGCTGGTCGCTTCGCTTTACTATATCGAAGGTCTGGGACAGGCAAAAGTCGCCAAACTGGCTGGTCTTTCGCAAGCCAATGTCTCTCGCCTGCTCCAGGAAGCCCGTAAAAAGGGAATAGTCCAAATTCAGGTTAAGCCTTTTTCGCCCCGCGATCAGGTCTTTGAAAAAAAATTAATGGAAATATTCCATTTTCACCACTGTGTCGTCATCAAAACAATCCCCGGTCAGACCAGTGAACAGTATCGCTACACTATGGGTCACTTTGCGGCACCTGTTCTCAGCCAACTAATCAAATCCGGTTCAGTTATCTGTGTCGCCGCGGGTCGTCATCTGAACGCTGTGACTGAAGAGATGAAACCGACCCAACCGACATACAATAATATCTTTATTCAAGCCATCGGCGATATTACCACCCAGATTCAGGAAAATGATGCCATCGAGCTGACCCGGCGTCTGGCAAAACGCTGGGGGGGACAATATTATCGCCTACAAGCCCCCGCCATCACTCCCGACCACCGCAGCTACCAGATCTTTGTCGAGCATGAGCAGATTAAATTTGTCTTAAACCAGATGGATCGTGCCAATCTGGCATTTGTGGGAATTGGCAATCCGGTAAACTCGGTCTTTTACACTAATGAATTTTCTGAAAAAAACAAATTAAATAATCTTAAATCCCGGGGCATGGTGGGGGAAATCTGTGGTCATTTTCTGGATCAGGATGGCAATGAATGTGAAACCACTTATACCAACCGGATTATCGGCATCAGCCTGGAACAGTTAAAAAAGATTCCGGAAGTTGTTGCTGTGACCGGTGGTCGTGATCGGGCACAAGTCGTTGCCGCTGCGGCTAGAGCCGGAATCATCAACTCTTTGGTTATTGATGATCAGGGGGCTGACGAAATGCTCCATTTAAATTAATACCTGTTCAATCCATCAATTAAGTCACTTTTAAAAACCAACCGGCAGTTTGTCTAAAATTGCTGAATTTTGGGGTGATAATTGACGGATAAACAGCAGTCTTAAAATTTTTATTGACTTTTGGTGGCAGATAGCTGAAATTACTAATGAATTAATATTAATGAATTTTTATTCAATTTGAGTCTTGCAAAGGGTTTGACAGTATGTTCGATATTCTGATTATTGGCGCCGGAATCTGTGGCACCTCAATCGCCCGGGAATTGACTCGTTTTAAACTAAAAATCGCCCTGGTCGACAAAGAAAACGATGTCTCAAACGGCACCACAAAAGCCAACAGTGCCATTATTCATGCCGGCTACGACCCGAAACCGGGTACCCTGATGGCTGAATTAAACTCAAGGGGAAATCCCATGTTCGATACCCTTTGTAGTCGTCTCCAGGTACCTTTCAAACGAATCGGGTCGCTGGTGCTGGCGTTCAATGACACCGATCTAAAAACCCTCGGTAAACTATACAAGCAGGGCATTCAAAATCGCATCAGCAAGATGGAAATTATCGACCGCGACCAGCTCCGCAATCTCGAACCGGAAATAAATCCCGCTGCTATCGGTGCACTGTATGCCCAAACCGCTGGAATCGTAGGTCCCTGGGAGCTAGCGATTGCACTGGCGGAAAATGCGATCGACAATGGCGCGGAACTCTATTTAAACAGCCCGGTTGTCTCCATTAACAAAGTTGATAAGGTTTTCACTGTAACGACCGACTCCGCTCAATTTCGATCTAAGGTCGTCATTAACTGTGCCGGTGTCCAAGCCGATAAAATTAACAACCTGATCGCGCCGCCGGAATTTAAAATCATGCCCCGGCGCGGGGAATATTATGTTCTGGATAAAACTGCCGGTAAAATGGTTCGCCATGTAGTCTTTCAACCACCCGGTGATCTTGGAAAGGGGGTCCTGGTTACGCCCACGGTTCATGGCAATGTTCTGATTGGACCAAATTCCGAACGGGTTTCCCGTGACGACGCCATCGAAACCACTGCGCAGGGACTGGAATATATTCAAAAAACCGCCCAGCAAAGTTTTACCAATATTCCCCTGCACCAGACTATCAATATTTTCGCCGGGTTGCGTGCCGAACCTGACACAGGTGACTTTATTATCGCAGAATCGCCGACGGTGAAAGGTTTTATCAATATCGCCGGCATCAAATCGCCGGGACTCTCGGCGGCTCCGGCAATTGCCGAAAAGGTTGTTGGGATTGTCGATTCAATTCTGCCGGCATTGAAACCAAATCAAGACTTTATAGAAACCCGGCGTGAAATAATTCACTTTGCCGAATTGAGCGATAAAGCAAAAGCCAGATTGATCAAAAAAGACCCGCGGTATGCCAGAATCATTTGCCGCTGTGAAAATATTACCGAAGGCGAAATCGTAGACGCCATTCACCGCAACGCCGGCGCTACCACCGTGGATAGTGTTAAACGTAGAGTACGACCCGGCACCGGTCGCTGTCAGGGCGGGTTTTGCATGCCCCGCGTAATCGAGATATTGGCTCGTGAGCAGAACCAGGAGATGGACAACATTCTAAAAGACGGTTTAAATTCACCTGTACTCACCGGCATGACCAAATCCGAGGAAATTCGGGAATCTGAACCGGCTTTTACAGCTCCACAATTGAAGGAAGTAGAATGCTGAATTACGAGTTAGTCGTCATCGGCGGCGGTCCCGCCGGTTTGGCAGCTGCCATCGAAGCCCGCAAAAACGGTGTCCAAAATATTTTAGTTCTCGAACGGGACCTTGAACTGGGCGGCATTCTACAGCAGTGTATCCATAACGGCTTCGGCTTACATATTTTTAAAGAAGAACTGACCGGACCAGAATATGCCCAGCGGTTTATCAACGAACTTCTTGAAATGGACATTGAATATAAAACCGATACCATGGTACTTGATATTTCCGAAATAAAAACCATTACCGCCGTCAACAAACAGGACGGTTTGATCCAAATCTCTGCCAATGCCATCATTTTAGCCATGGGTTGCCGGGAGCGTACTCGCGGTGCCATTCGGATTCCCGGAACCCGACCGGCGGGTGTCTTTACTGCCGGAACCGCTCAACGGTTTATTAATATTGAAGGCTACATGGTGGGTCGGCGGATTGTGATTCTCGGTTCCGGTGATATCGGTTTAATCATGGCGCGGCGCCTTACGCTGGAGGGCGCCAAAGTTCTGGCGGTTGCGGAACTGATGCCCTATTCCAGTGGCTTGACCCGCAATATTGTCCAATGTCTTCACGATTACGACATTCCTTTGCTGCTGAGTCATACCGTCACCGATATCAGGGGCAAAGACCGTGTGACCGGTGTTACAATTTCCAAGGTTGATCAGAATCTCAAACCGATCCCCGGCAGCGAAAAAGAGTACCAATGCGACACTCTTTTGCTTTCCGTGGGACTGATTCCGGAGAACGAGTTGTCACTCCAGGCTAACATCAAACTTGATCCGAGAACCGGCGGACCAATCGTCAATGAAAGCATGGAAACCAGCGTTGAAGGTATTTTTGCCTGTGGAAACGTCGTCCACGTTCACGATCTGGTAGATTATGTCACGGAAGAAGCCCAAAAAGCCGGCGCCGGCGCCGCTGACTATATTTTTGAAGAAATTACCGAAAAAATTCCCGC
The DNA here is from genome assembly GCA_011046365.1 of Fidelibacterota bacterium. GTDB lineage: Bacteria > Fidelibacterota > UBA2242 > UBA2242 > UBA2242 > B118-G9. The sequence continues at coordinate 14,284 of DSAS01000175.1, read as the reverse complement.
TGTTCCCATCGTGCCGCAGGAGGGCGTCAACTACATCATTCCACAGAATATTCGCATTGATAATCTTAACGGTTTTCTGGATTTAATGCTGCGTGTCACCAGTGTCTATCGTAATGCAAAGATTTGCGTTCGAGCCGACGAAAAAACAATCAAGGAGGTCAAACGTCCCCACCTTTCCCCGGGAGAAATGGAAAGGGTACGACTCAATTCCAATATAATGAAGACCATTCGACCAAAAACAATTTCCCTGTATATTGATGGAGAAAAAACGCAATATGCAATCTAAAGAGCTCATCTGTACCGCCTGCCCGATCGGTTGCCGTCTGACGGTCTTTCAGGACGAAAAATCCGAAAACTGGTTCCGGGTCGAGGGAAATTCATGTAAACGTGGTATCAATTACGCAATCGCTGAAATGACCGACCCCCGCCGAATACTGACTTCCACCGTAAAGGTTACTAACTCACACTATAAACGTTTACCGGTGCGCACCCGGGAAGCGATTCCCAAACACCTGATATTTTCCTGTATGAATGAAATTAACCGGATAGAAGTGATAACCCCTGTCAGAATGGGTGATATTCTGATTGACAATATTGCCAGTTCAGGGATTCCCCTGATTGCCTCCCGAAATTTGGAATAATCCCAAAGAACATACAATTCCCTTTTTCTCCTTCTCCAAGCCTTGTGTGAACAGCACAGGGCTTTTTCAATTGTAGGATCGGTTTACTTTTTCTGCGATTAAATATTCCCAACAACAGACAAAACAGCCGTCCAAAACCCGAGTCCGAAAAAGAGTAGCGGATTTTTAATTCCAACTGTTGTATTTTAGGTGCATGTATTAAAGAAATACTAAAAATTGAGGATACCATGAAAGGATACTTTACTTTTGTACTACACAGTCATTTGCCCTATGTGATCAACCATGGCGAGTGGCCCCACGGGATGGACTGGCTGTATGAAGCCGCTGCGGAGACCTATATTCCATTACTCAAGGAATTCGATATACTGGCAGCCGACGGCATCAGCCCAAAGGTCACTCTGGGAATTACCCCGATTCTGGCGGAGCAGCTGGCGGCGGATAAATTTAAAGCCGGGTTGATTCACTATCTGGACCAGAAAATTACGGCAGCCGGAGAGAATAGACTGGAATTCGCGAAACTCGGGAATAAACACCTCGAAAGGGTTGCTCAATTTTGGGTTGACTTCTTTACCGATATCAAACATCAATTTAACGATGTATATCAACAAAACCTGCTGGCGGGATTCCGCAAACTTCAGGATGAAGGGCAGATTGAAATCATCACCTGTGCCGCAACTCACGGCTACTTCCCGCTGCTGGGTTCCGATGAAGCCATTGATGCGCAGGTACGGGTAGGCAAAGAGACCTACCAGCGCCATTTCGGTCGGGCACCCCGGGGAATGTGGTTGCCGGAATGTGCCTATCGCCCCAGTTATGAATGGTCGTCGCCGATTCCCGAATACCCGAAAAAATTTCAGCGTAAAGGAATCGAAGAATTTCTTTACAAATACGACATTCAGTATTTCATCGTTGATAAGCACCTAATTATGGGCGGCGAAGGGAAGGGGGTCTACATTGACCGCTTTGCATCTCTGAAGCAACTATGGCGTCAGTTTGAGAAGAACTGGAAACCCAGTCAGGAGATCACCGAACGTTCGATTTACGAAAATTATCTGGTCAGTTCCTCCGGAACCAGCCGGGCGGCGGTGGTTTACGGGCGGCATGAAGAATCCTCGCTACAGGTCTGGAGTGGCGAATACGGCTATCCCGGCGACGGTCGCTATCTGGATTTTCATAAAAAACATTATCCCGGCGGACACCGCTTCTGGAAAGTGACCAGTGCCAAAGCAGACCTCGCCGACAAGCAGGAATACTACCCCGAAGATGTGGAAGAGGCACTGGAAAATCAGGCATCCCATTTTGCCGGATTGATTCATGATTATCTACAAAAATATTACGCCGAAACCGGTAAATCCGGCATCCTGACTGCACCCTTCGACACCGAACTGTTTGGGCACTGGTGGTTCGAAGGCACGCGCTGGGTGGGCAAGGTCCTGCGCAAACTGAACGACAATGCCACTGTCCGCAAAGTTACCCTCGGTGAGCACCTGCGTGACAATCCACCAAAAGTCTCCGTTTCTTTACCGGAAGGCTCCTGGGGACAGGGCGGTTTTCATTATATCTGGCTGAATGAATGGACGCAGTGGACCTGGAAACATATTTACGCCGCCGAAGATCAAATGACTACTTTGGCTGACAAATACAAAGACAGCCGCGATGATATCTTGGAAAAGATATTGAATATCATGGCGCGGCAGCTGCTGCTGCTCGAGAGCTCCGACTGGCAATTTCTGATCAGCACCTGGAGCGCCCGGGATTATGCGGAGGAACGCATCACTGCCCACGATGAACGGATTAAAAATCTGCAGCGGATTCTGGAGGAGTATCTGGCTAATGGCAACCTCAGCAATGGCGCCAGAGAATATCTGGAGCGTATTCAGAAAGATGACGATATCTTTCCCGACATTGACTTTCGCTACTGGTGCTCACTGGAAAAATAAGCGCGAATTTTATGCGGATCGTATTTGTCTCGGCGGAAGTCAATCCCTATTCAAAAGTCGGCGGACTGGGCGATGTCGCCGGCGCATTACCGGCTGAACTGGCATCCTTGGGTGTGGATATAACGGTGATGACGCCGGCGTACGCAACAGTTGACCACCGGAAATTCAAACTGGAAAGCAGTCCCTACCGGTTCAATGTCAACACCGGCAGCGAAACCGCCGAATGCGGTTTGTCCCGCTGGCAGTCGCCGCAGAACCCGAATTACCAAATCGGCTTCATTGAAAATGAATTCTATTTCGGTTCGCGGGGTGTTTATACCGACCAAAACGGAAATTATTACCGCGACAGCGCCCGGCGTTTCCTGCTTTTTTCTAAAGCAACCCTGGAAGCGATTAGGGTGCTGAATCTAAATCCCGATGTCATCCATTGCAACGACAATCATAGTGCCCTGATTCCGGTCTACCTGCGGGCAAAATCCCACGATTATCCCGATTTACAAAATACAAGGGTACTGCTGACGCTGCATAATATCGGTTATCAGGGCATTGTGGAGATGAGCGCGCGCCGGATATATGATTTGCCGGACGAACTGTTTTTCCCAGCCGCACCGCTGGAATGGTTCGGTCGGATCAATCCGCTCAAAGCCGGAATTTTCTACGCTGACGCAGTCAGCACCGTCAGTCCGACGCATGCGGTAGAAATTATGAAAGAGGATTCCCTGAGCGCCGGCTTGAAAAATGTTCTGCTGGCAACCGGCAATCCGGTGCACGGTATTGTGAACGGTGTTGATTATTCCGAATGGAATCCCGCCAACGATCGCTATATCACCAAGCCCTATTCAATCGAAACTCTGCAGGACAAATTTCATAATAAAGTGGCGCTGATGAATGATATCGGCATCAGTCCGGAATTTGTCCAAAAACTCCTCATCGGCATGGTTTCCCGGCTGGTGGAACAGAAGGGCATACCGGTTTTAATTGGGGCACTGGAGCGGATTCTGAAAATGGAGATCGCAATTGTTATCCTGGGCAGCGGCGAGGCGGAGTATGAGCAGTCACTGCGACAGTTCGCCGAGCGCTTTCCCGGGCGTTTCAAATTCGATGCCGGCTACAACAATCCTCTTGCTCACAAAATCATCGCCGGCAGCGACATCTTCCTGATGCCCTCCCGCTATGAACCCTGTGGCATCACCCAGATGGCGGCGCTGAAATACGGCACCGTCCCGGTGGCTCATAAAACCGGCGGTCTGGCGGATACCATTACACAATGGAACGGACAGACCGGCAACGGCTTTCTGTTTGACAACTATAGCGCTGATGACCTGCTCAATTCCGTCAGCGATGCAGTAGTGACCTTCCACCATAAAAAAACGTGGCGGCTGCTCCAGCAGAACGGCATGCAGGCGGATTTTTCCTGGCGGCGGTCGTCTGAGCAATATATTACCCTGTACCAAAAGATTATTAATTCATAGCTGAATAGCATCGAAACCAATGGTATTATCAGAATGCCTGTGCCATGCTGAAATAAATCTTAACTTTTTTTTCACCGGGACGAGGATTAAAATTAACGGCATAATCCAGACGTGCCAGACCGAGGGGAGAGTCGTACCGAATACCGGCTCCGACACTGTGTCGGATGTCGGATAGAGCAATATTTCTGGGTGCATTCCAGACATTACCCAGATCTATAAAAGCTTCAAGACCGAAAGATTTATATATCGGCTGACGAATCTCAATGACATTCCAGGCGAACTGATATCGTCCGCCGGTTGGAATTCGTTTTATCTTGCCGGAGCTGTCAATCCGGACATCAATCGGGCTAACTTTCTGGTAATCAAATGCCCGCAGTACATTTGGTCCGCCGGTGTAAAAGCGTTCATTTAGCGGAACGGATGAAAACCCCCGGGCGGCATTGATGTATCCCAAATCAAGAAAAGTACCCCAAACCGTCTGTGTTTTACCGCAGTAAAATTTTTTTATACGCAAATTGGTACGAAAAAATGAGCTGGACCCGTTTAAAAAAAATCTGCCCATTTCGTTGCTGAATTCAATAAAACTGCCCTTTTTTGTATTGAAGAGATTGTCACGATTATCAAAAATCAAAGACAGCTTCAGTGCGCGCACATTGCTTTTCAATTCAGAAGGTATATCGGTAATCTTAATCTGACTCAGTCGGTTATTTTCATGCCGATAGCTGATGGTACTACTGGAACGGTTTGCAAATTTACGACCGACAGTGATTTGTCCTCCTAAACGGTTTAGATCGTAACCGGGTTCTGTTGAATATTCCCAGGTAAGATTCAGATCGGTCTGCCAGCGGGTGTGAAAGGTCCACGGTTCGGTGAAAGATAGTTCGATTCCGCGATTGATGAAACTGATCCAGGTGGTCAATCCAGCGCTCTGACCGCTGCCCCATAAATTGGTATAAAGAATTTCAGTTCTTCCACGGGCTTTTTCCACTGTGCCATAACCGACGGAGACATTAAATTCGCCGAACTGTTTTTCGCGGGCTTCGATCAAAATGTCCTTTGTGTCCGGAAGATTGGTTTCCGGAGCTACCGGTTGGATGAATACACTCTCGAAAAGACCGGTCAGATAAAGCTGGCGTTGAGACTGCAGCAGTTTGGAATAATTGACAATTTCACCTTTATGAAAATTCAATTCCCGGAGAAGTATATTAGGTTTGGTTTTTTCAAGACCGGCTATGGTAATAATTCCAATGCGATATTGGGTTTTTTCAGTTATGATAAAATCAATCAATGCCAGACGTGACTGAGTGTTAATCCGGATATCTGGAGTAATATCCGCATCCAAATAACCGATTTCGGCGTATTTACGCAGAATTGCCAGGGTCGAATTTTCAATCTCACGGCTTTTAAAGGCGTCTCCCTCCTTAATGGAAATTACCTTCTGTATTTCCTGATCATCAATGACGGTGTTGCCAAGGATGCCGGTGCCTACGATGCGGGTCAGACTGCCTTCATTGATTTTAAAATAGATTTTCACGGATTTTCTACTTGAGTCTATCGCGACATTAAAATCGGTGATCGTAGCATCGAGGAACCCGTTTTGCCGGTAGAAGAGCGGTATGCCTGCCAGATCCTCCCGGAACAGCTCCTCGTTATAATAGACCGGTAAAATCCAGGTGGAGGGTCTTGAAACGATGACGTTGTGCAATTGTCTTGCCTTGAAATGTTGATTGCCCTCATAAATGACGGATTTGATTTTAAAGCGATTTTTTTTCAGGGTGGTACCGTCGAGGCAGTCTGGTAAAAGAGATATTAAAATAATCGCGTAAATCAGCCGTTTCATTATTTGAATTTCAGTTTATATTTCAGGTCGAGACCACCATGTCCCCGCTGGTCGGTTTGACCCTCCAGCGAAAATTCGTTACTTAGTTTATATTCCAGTTTTACGTTCTGATCGTTGAGATGCCCGACGCTGGTGGAATAGCTTACTGACATTCGTTCGGATATTTGCTTGGACGCAATCAGTTGTGGTCCCCAGGATTTGCCGAAGCTGAACAGATTACCTTCGATGGACATCTCGTCCAGCCCAAGTAAAGTTCCGGCTTTTCGGGAAGTATAGCTGGAAAGGCGCTGACTGGAATATTCGGTTAACCGCTCCTGAATAGCCGTGGCGACACCACCGCTACCGGGCTCTAATCCCTGACCGACCAGATCTTCGCGAGTAGCTCCCAAAGTCATCAGCGCGATAATATCCGATTTCTCCAGCGGTGGCTGAGATTGAAGATCAAAAACCACCTCATCCAGCGGTCCGGTAATTGTTATGGTGATTTTATAGGCTTTTTTCGACAGAGTCTGATAACTTTTAATTTCTGACTCGGCGATAAAATCAATTATCGGATTAATGTTATTGGGGTCCACAAAGTCAATTATACCCCTTTGCACTTTAAATTTCCGGTCAAGGTAAAGGATATAGCCCTCTTCAAAGGTCAAACGTCCGGAAATATTGGATTTTGCAGCGGTACCGATAACCGCCAGTTCAGGATGAAGCCGAACCCGTGCCAGATTGTTATCAATCCAGATTTTTTTACTATCTCTTACCCGAATGTTTAAGCGGATTTTTTGCTGCAATTTCGATGGTTCCGCTGTAGGGCGCCTGGTATTTCGAGCCATGTCAATCAACATTTTTGGCTGAAGGTTGTATTGTATTTTGGATTCGCTAAATACCACATCACCATCCAGGTTGTAATACTTATTTTCTCTATAAAGGTGCAGGTTTGAGCTTTTTATAGATACAAGATACTGTTTTTTCATGCTAAGTGTTATATTTTTCAGGCTGGTTCTAATGTTGACATCGTCTATATCTTTCTCCCGATAGGTGAAATAACCGTCGCCGGAAATAGTGCCCTTATTCAGTTTGATTGAAAGGGTATCCATGATAAAGCGGGTTTGTTCAAACCGGAGGCTGAGAAGACCGTCCGTGAATGTTTCGTTGATAGGCGTCGGTTGAAAACAAATGTCTGATAACCGGGCTCTGCCATTAAGAACGGGATTTTCCGGAGAACCACCGATTTGAAAAAAACTGTTGATATCACCGTTCAGTTGTCGGAACTGGGTGGTAAATGGTTGGAAATAGTTCAGATTAAGGTGTTTTATCAGGAGGTTCATGTGGATCGCATCAGCGCTGACCTCTCCTTTGATGGAAACGGTCGGATCGTTGTTTACAATCAAAATAAGGTCAGATGACAGGGATTTCCAGTCACGGGAAACCACGGAGCCCTTTAGATTCAGGGTAGCGTCCTGAATCATACCCCGACATTCCTCAAATCTTATGGCGCTATCCTGCAGGACGACATTCATGGAGAATGTGCGGACAGCCGGTATTTCCGAATTGAGTTGAAAAGAGCCGTTTTTTAAAATTATTTCACCGTCTATTTTTGGTTGATCTGGAGCGCCCCGGATCGTGGCAGAAGAATTCATAGTTCCCGAAAGTCGATGGATATCGGGTATAAAGTCTTTGAATATTCCGATATCGAGATTTTCAATGTTCAGCTGCGCATCAATTCGTGTTGGGTTGTAGAAGCCAGCCAAAGTTCCGGTTTTCTGTTTATTAATATAAAAAACCAGGTTCGATACATTTGAGCGGCGTTCTGCCATTTCAAGGCTGCCATTCAGGTCAAATTCATTGGATCGGTATCGGGCTGAGAGTTCAATCAATCGAATTTTGTTATCTGTGATCTGCCCGTCAATGTTAATATTTTCAACCGGCTGCTGAAGGAAATCAGTCTGAACACTCCCGTTTTTCAGAACGAGAGACCCGTTAATGAGTGGTTTTATTCGGGAGCCGGTAATTTGAATTTTTGAATTCAGTTTACCATCCAGATGCTGGATCGGAATAAAGGGCATGAGGAGAGATAAATTTAAATCGCTCATCTCAAGAATGAGATCGGCATATTTAGGTAGAATCGTGCCTCCGATATCAAGAGTCTTTTTAGCATGACTTCGCATTACAAATTTTAACTGGTAGTGATGGGGTTCGGTTTGGTTGACCTGTCCGGAAATTTGAACCGGAAATTCATGGAATAATGCGCTGAGTGAATCAATTTGCAAATATGAATTTTCTGCTGCAATGCTTGCTTCAACGGATTTGACCGGATAGGGACTGTCCTGCATCTGAAAAAGACCTCCTGAAATAGCTGCCGTCGCTGAGAGCTGTGGGGCAGTCAGGATACCGGAAATATTCAGCCGGGCGTTCAATATTCCGCCGATCCGGTCGAAATTTTTGAAGAATGGCTGCAATTCTGCCAGATTTAGGTTGCTGATTTCTGTATATCCGTCAACTGCAGTTTTTGAGATAGAAAGTTCTGACTTTGCAATATCTGTATGATAGAGCGCAATATTCAGGTTCAGAAGAAATTCTTCAAAGCGGCGGGTATAGACCTCGCCGCGGGTATGAATAGGAATTCCGCCGACAAGCGCATCCAGAGAGTGCCGTATAAGCGGCGAATCTTGAAAAGTGGTTGTCAGCTGCAAATTTTCGAATCGGGGTATGGAGGTGTCTGTTTCGATGCTGGCGTTTCGGATATTGAGATTGCCGGTGATATGAGGCTGTTCAGGAAATCCGGAAACGGTTAAGCAACTTATTAAATGTCCCTGAATATTCGAAACACTTTTAGTAAATAATTGCACGATGGATAGATCGAGACTGTCTACGGTGAGACGGATTTCCAGAGTATCTCTTCCGACTAATCCATCAATATCAACCACCTTCTGATTGGCGAGATTGAATGTGGAAAGAACCTGAAATTTATGCCAGCCGGATCGCCGTAGATGTCCCGTAAAAAAGAACGGTGCCTTTTGAATAAGACCGGTGAAGTGACGGAAATAGAGAAGGGTGTCCTGAATGATTGTCGCCATCTGTAACTTTTCGATCGGCGGAGAGCTGTCACTCAATCGAAAAAAACCATCGGACAAGTTTATAAATCCATGGATATGAGGCTTGGCATAAGAACCAGTCAAGCTGACTTTGGATGATAGAGAACCTTTTGTGATCATTTCTTTAGGTGTGAAGCTCTGCAGCAGCGCGAGGTCGAATTGATCCATTTTCAGAGTCGCGGTGAACTGCTCGTTTTTGGAATTGATGGCTGCTTTTAGGGTCTCCTGTTCCCGGATGTTGAACTGCCAGCTGCCGGTGAACTCATTCTTTCCGATCAAAGTCAGGTGACCACCGGAGTTAAACGGAAGATCATTGATGCTGCCGCTGAGATTTTTCAGGTCCAGCCTGGATTTTTGAAGGGAAATATTCGCAGCTATATTTGTCAACGGTGGTGAATTTGATGCCGATCGGAACAGTCCGTCTTCGATGTTTAGGTTTGCATTTATTTCGGGGCGCTGCCAAGGACCCGAGAGGGCAAAAGTACCACTGGCGAATCCCTGAAGAGCATAAACGTCCGGTAGCAGATTTGCAAAATCCGCCAGATCAATATTTTTAAAGCGGCCATTCAAATCCGTGGTCTTGTGATCAAAGTTGCCCCGAATAGTGAAAATTTCTTTAGCGCGAATAGATAAGTGACCACTGCCGGAAAACTGCTTCCAATGACGTGTTGTGGCGGTTAACCGAATCAGAAACGGGATATTGGTATAAATTCCCGATAAATATTCCAATTGAACTTTATCATGGTTAAGATTGATTTTCAGCATTAAATCGTTAATTGGATTTTGGTTGCCTGCCAGATGGACATATCCATTTTCCAGGGACATTGAACCGTTTAAAACGGGATTGCCGACGGAGCCGGAAAGGACAATATTTAGTTGAGATATTCCGTCAATTATAATATCTGCCGGAATCAGTGAATTAAATTGGGATAGATTGATGTTTGTTGCCAGCAGTGATCCGCTGGCAGCTGCGGTATGGTCAATAGTAAAGTGCCGGTTTTCATGAAGGATTGGAATATTAGCCGTCAAATGCAACTTTTCACCGGGCTTTATCAACTGAAGTGGGTTTAGCGTGAGCTGACTATTCCGAAACCCAATTTCAGCGGTGATAGTATCATATCGCAAATGCCGGTATTTAAAGCCGTGGATGTCCGGCTTAAAACAGATTTCCGGTTGTTTAATATTTTTTAACAACGCAAGCTTGAAATTCAAAATTCCATCCATCTCCGGAAAAGCAGGGAGAAAAGAATGCAACCGATTCAAATCAATTTCCAGACCGTCGACTTTAATATTCAGGTCGTCCATGTTTTTCAAATTGGCATTGCCGCTGATTATTCCAAATCCTGGTTCTTTTAAATCTATGGTTTGTAACCGAAGGATAGCATTGGCTTGGCGGTTCGAAAGGGTAAATTCAGCATTTCCGCAGATTTGTCCGTAAGATTTGATCAGTAAAAAATCCCGAAGCCACCAGCGGTCATTTTGAAATTCAATGGATAACTGACCGCTGTCGAACTGATAATCCGAATACCCAGGATAAGCCATCTCGATTTGAAGGGTTCCCCGAAGGGCTGGAATAGTACCCAGCAGTTGACCGCGATATTCGTAAGTACCCCGCAGCTGGTTCAGACCAAAAGGAGCCGTGGCGGGATGTATATGGAGTATTTTGCCATGAAACCAGCTATGATTGATGATCAGCTCTTTATTAAAATAGGATATGTCAGCACTTAACTCTTCGACGGGAAAATACTGATAACTCAGTCCCGAAACGGAAATTGATGTGTTAATTTTCGGATTTTTATATGCGCCGGTCACGGATCCGGTGAGATTTACCCTGCCGGAAAATGCTGCGATATTTACCAGTTGCGCCAACGGTTCAATGTCGTTCAGAATAAATGAAAAACGGGCATTTAACTGACCATTTGTTAGATCAGCAGTAATGTTTCCCCCGTTCAAGCTGTTGTAAAAGACTGTACTAAACTGCCCCTCCCGAAGCTGAACTGTGGCAACGATGTCCGGAACCGGTTGTTCACGCATTGATAAATTGCTCAACCTGATATCGCCGGAAGATGTGAGCGCTAGGGCATTTTTTAATGCGCCATGGGTGAAAATAGTGGCATTTAACCGACCACTCTGCAGGATCGGGTCCGGAAAAATTGCAGCCCATACCGGTTGAATATCCAGGTTTGTTATGGATAATGCGGCTGAGTGTCGCCAAAGATCGTCGTTAATGAGGTATGCCTTTGCGGTGATGCTGCCGCCATCCGTTTTGGCGGTGAATTGTCGGAGGATCAACGAATCCGAGTGATAGGAAACATTGAAAAACCCATCGATTAATTTGGCTCCGGAAATAGTCAGGTGCCGAATCTGCGAACACACCTCAATATCCGGTGCAGGTAAGCTGCCGGAAGCACGAATGTTTAGGTCAACTTCTCCATCAAACGGTGCTAGTGTCGCATATAGGGCAGGCAGGGATTTTTTCAGGAATGTTTGTGGATTCCCCTGAATGTTAAGTGAAGCGTCCAGATCTGGAAACCTGGCAGTGATCGTACCGGAAAGGAGCATTTCTGCCGAAACCGTTTTAAATTCTTCTACCGTAATTTGTCCGTTTTTAATATTGGCACCTAATCGGATATTATTGAAATAAAGCGATTTTTGCGCAATGGTGAGGTCTGATTGGCGGGCGCGAAACTCAATCCGTAATGTGGAATCGGGAATCTCCTGAAGATCGATAAAGGTTTGGGTCAGAGCGGCATCAAGGGATATGGATTGATCGTGATATTGAAATGTTGATCGTTCAATCCGGAACCGACCGAGTGAAACGGTGAATTGAGACGCTACTGAGTCCGGTTTTAAAAGAGTGTTCAGGTAATCAAAAGTAAAATGACCAGTGCTGTCTCTCGCAATAAAAAGATTGAGACTATCCAATCGGAGATATTTTATATCCAGTGATTTTTTAAGGAGTTTAAATAAGTTATAGTGAATACTACCCTTTCCCAGATACAGAATTGGCTGATCATTTGATTGATAAACCTGCACGTTCTCAACCTGCAGACGGCTGAAAAGATTTGTCTCTAAAACACCGATTCTCACCGGCAATTCCAACCAATTTGTCAGCTGTTTCTCGGCAATTTGTCGTATCTGTTTTTCGCCCGCTTTGGAGCTGAGATAAACACCGGTAATAACCAGTAGACAAAAAGTGCCGAGAAGGAAGAAGTTGATGATTTGGATTGGTTTTTTCATAAGTTAATAGGTGTACTAAAATACAAATTACAACATAGCAGAAAAAATATCAGTAAAAAATTTGAAATATTGACGATAAAGCTAAAAATATACGATGTTTGTAATATTAATCATTATTTGTAAGATTAAACTTGTTTTTTCATTTACGAAATAATATATTCTATACGTATTTTGTTTGATATGGATAAAGATGTAAACTTTTAAGATGAGAATATGAATAAGGAACCTAAAAAGAAAACTCAAATTAAATCAGGCGCGAAGAACCTTTTCAATCAATTCGGCTTTAAAAAAGTCACGGTGGAGGAAATCTGCCAGACCGCCGGCGCCAGCAAAATGACCTTCTATAAATACTTTGCCAATAAAAACGAACTGATCAAGCACCTCTGGCAAAAGATTATTGAAGATAATATGGCAAAACTGGAGGCGCTGGATAAGACCGGCGCGACTTTCCAGGAAAAGGTCCGTATGTTACTGAAGCTAAAAGCCGAAGCTACCACCGCGATGGGTGACCAGTATATCAAGGATTATCTGGACGTTGTACCGGAGCTTCAGGATTTTTACAATCAGATGCTGACAAAAGTCATGCAATGGTTCATCAAAATCATCCAACAGGCTCAGGAAAAGGGCGAAGTCCGCAAATCCATTCGTCCGGAATTTTTCCTCGCTATTGTTAACCAACTTCTGGAGCTCTCTAAAAATGAACAGCTGGTAGCGCTCTATGATAACTATACGGAATTCGCCCTTGAGGTTAACAACTTCATGTATTACGGTCTGATGCCGGTTCCCGATGAGGATAAAAAGTGAATCTCCGCTCCCTGATACTGCTGCCGGGAATGGTGTCGCTGCTCTCTGCGACAGAATGGGACCTGAAAGGTCAGTTGTCATTTAGCGGTACCGCCTGGGAATCCGCCGGGATTTGGTATGGCAGCGCCGGGCTTCAGTACATTTCCAATCTGCAGATATCGAGACCTTTTTCCAGAGCCCATTTTATGGATTTTGAATTAGCCTTTTACGGCTTTTTAAACCAAGAAGCCGGAAGATACCGTGATGACATACGCCCCTACCGGCTGAATCTGCGGTACGCCGCGCCTCAATCGGAAATTCAGTTGGGACTGCAAAAAATCAATTTCGGACCGGCGCAACTGCTACGGGCACTGATGTGGTTTGAGCGCCAGAATCCCACGGACCCGCTGAATATTGCCGAGGGTGTCTGGGGTCTGCGCTATCGCTACATTTTTCTGAGCAATGCCAACATCTGGCTCTGGGGATTGTACGGTAACGGTGATGCCAAGGGGTTGGAAACGTATGGTAGTGTCAAAGATGTGCCGGAATTCGGGGGGCGGGTCCAAACACCGGTACCGATGGGTGAAATGGCAGTGACATTCCATACCCGGAGCATCAATTATTTACCGGACAATGTTCGGGAAAATCGAATTGCTCTGGATGGGCGCTGGGATATCGTTGTGGGTGTCTGGTTCGAGGCGCTTGCCCAGCATCAGAAGATCGCTGCTCCCTATCATTATACCAAAATGCTGACCCTTGGGCTTGATTATACATTTGACATCGGGAACGGTCTGTATTTTGTCGGTGAACATATGATCAATCAGCTGGCAAACGAGTTTCATGAATCCGATCAGAAAGCTCAATTATCCGCAATGATGCTGAACTATCCGCTGGGACTGTTTGATAATCTTGTGCTGATGACGTTTTATTCCTGGAAAACCGACGATGTAATTCAATATATCAGTTGGCAACGCAGCTACGATAAAATTATGCTCAATCTGGCGCTGTTTCACTTTCCGGATATCCAATTGTCCACTATTAACACTTTCGGCAGCGATGTCGGGATTCGTTTGATGATCATTTATAATCACTGAAAGCCGTAAAGGACAGAGAAAACGCAAATGAGAAATAAATTTGAACTTGATCTTGGCGAACTTAGCGAGAGTCTTTGCGCCTCTGCGGTCAAGGGAAGAGTAAACCGCAAAGCCCGCCAAGAATGCGCCAAGAGCGCAAGTAAATATGAGTTAATCAAATGATGCCTGGAATTGAAAAAATACTT
>DSAS01000171.1 GCA_011046365.1 Fidelibacterota bacterium | reverse complement strand
TTGATTTGATGAGAAAGAAAATTGTAGTCCGGATAGTTCCCGCTAAAATCATATTGATTGCTGTTTAACCGGTAAGCAATCCGTAGCGGATTAGCAAAATTTACTACTGTTTCGGCTCTCAAATCAAGTGAGTGGTGAACATAGGGCTCCAGAGAGTGCAGAGCTTTTGCACACCGGCGAATATCGTTGCGGTTGTAATTCATATACCACTGTAAAACATTCTTTCTGTTACCGGAATAGCTGCTCTGAAAATGATGGAACTGCAACGGAAATTCCTGCTGAAAAATATCTATAAATAAAAAGGCTGGCTGATTTGAACTCCATGACGAAAAAAAGGAATGGTTCCAGCGTTTGCTAGAGTACTGAATATCAAGAGCACCGGCGATTTTATTTGCGCCCGGCCAGTCCTCTGTCATCCGGCGAATCCGCGGGCAGACAGCTGTATCGGTATAGGTATGTTGCTGGGAATTAAGAGTCAGCCGTATCCAGCCGGAGGGAAAGCCATATTCGAGGATGGCGCTGTTGTCGTGACCAATTTTATCAACATTGGGTGAAGAGCGCTCCGTATATTTGTAGGGACCTGGGTCGCCGGATTCATTTGCCAATAAAATATTGCCAGACGTGCTAAACCCCCGTCCGGGTCGCACAGTGTGAATCCGGATCGCCCCCTGACCGGTATAATTCCCGCCTATCAATCCGGGATGACCGATAATTTCGATGGAATCAACGGACAGATTCGAGAAAGAGAATTGATTTAACGATTGTTCTCCGTAAACTAGAGGTTTGATAAGATGGTCATCCAAATATAAATCCCAGCCGTTATCACGATAGTTTGCTAGATTATTGATGCTTATTCGCCAGCAATAAAAATCGGTACTGGTAACATCCACACTTGTTGAATACTGGAGAAAATCCGCATAACGCAAATTCGACGAATTCAACAAGTCATCAAAATAGACCGTATCGTTCAGACCATACCCGAAACATGCAGACAGAATCAGCCCAAACAACAGAAACCGCTTTTTCCACAGCGCTTTCATTTTAAAAAATTTCGCAGCCACTCCGGTGTGTCCATCCTAATCCCGATGGTCAATCCGACATTTGTCATAATAATCGGATGATAGGTAAAAATTTTTATGTGGGAAAAACCCATTTGAATCATGAGATAATTTTTTAATAAAACTATAACTCCGGCTTTCAGTCCGAGAGTCAATTCGCTTTCATTTTGCAGACGCCTATTCTCCTCCGAATCAAATCGAAACAGGCTGTTACCGACAGAAATTCCACAATTGCCGGATATGTTTCGATGCAGGGTTAGCTCCTTAAGAAATGCCAGATAACAATACACCTGCTGAAAATCAACCGAGTTATATCCATCGAATGAGCGCAGCTCGATTCCCAGTTCGGCGGCACCGAAATAAAAGGGTGTCTATGCCTGCACGCCCATACCATTTGCATAGCGCCAGTAGCGGTTGAAATCGTTTTCGCCGATGTTGTAGAGCGGACCAGCAGTCAATTGGACCTTCGTAAAGGGTTCCGCCCGCAGACTGCCGGTGGTGATTACGGGCAGAAACACCAATAAAACCATCCCGATTTGCCTTTTCCACGGAAAATTAGATTTGTGCCTTAAGTTTCCAGAAGAAAAGCGCAGTGTCATATGAACCTGACTATTTCCGACAGTGCTTTGCGGTCTTTGGGGCGCTCGCCCTGATACCCCGTCCCGGGATAACCCAGCGGCGTGATCGCAAAAACAATTTCATCCTCATCCAGTTGCAGCGCTTCATGCAGGATATTCGGTTCGAAGGCGGCGATCCAGCAGCTGCCGATGCCTTCGTTTGCCGCTGCCAGAATCAGATGATCCATGGCGATCGTCAGGTCGGTTTCCAGCGAATTATAACCGTCATAGCGTCGGGTCCAGGCGGCTTCCCGTTTGCCGGTCACAATCAGTACTACCGGCGCCGCCCGAAACCAATCGCGATTATAACAGGCGTGGACTCTTTCCAGATTTTCCTGCGAGCGAATCACCAGAAATTTCCAGGGCTGGCGATTAGCAGCCGAGGGTGCCAGCCGACCGGCTTCAAGAATCCGGTTCAGCACATCTTCCGGAATCGCCTGCTGCGAATCGTAATTGCGGACACTTTCCCGTTTTCGAATAAGGTCTTGAAACTCCATTGCCTTCCTCCTATTTTTTTAATGAATAAAATAAAACGCCACACCGGCAACGGCAATCACGGCTCCAAAGAACTCTTTGGCAGTAACCTTCTCCTTAAAATAGATAATCGCCGGCGGAATAATCAGAATCGGCACAATTGCCATAATGGTTGAAGCAATCCCCGTCAGCGTATACTGCACCGCGATTAACGACATGGACACACCCAGAAAGGGTCCAAAGAAAGAACCCAGCGTTATTCGCCGCATAGCCGAATGATTCCGAAGTGCGGAGAACACCTTCTGCCAGCGTTTCGTCAGAAAAAACAACAGCGTAAAACCGAAAATACCGGCGATGACGCGAATCTGGGTCGCCGCGAAAGCGTTATAGTCGCCCATCCCGTGCTTGCTGAAAATCAACCCCATTGCCTGACCGACCGCCCCACCGAAAGCGAATAGCAGACCGGAGAGAGGATGTTTAAATTTCATCACTCCGTTCCGGGCACCTCTTTCCAGAACAACCAGCGAAATCCCCAAAACGGTGACAAACATCGCCCCGATTTCAGGCAGCGTCAATACCTCTCCCAGAAACAGAAACCCGATCAGGGCTGTAATCGGCGGAACCAGCGACATTATCAACATGGATATTCGCGCCCCGACAACCACAAACGCCTGAAACAACAGCAGATCACCGATTGTAAATCCGATAACGCCCGAGAGCGACAGCCATATCCAGTTATGACTGCCGGCGTCCACCGGCAGCAGATACCCCCGGGTAAAGTAGGTAAAAAGACACAGGAAAAGCAGCCCGATATAGAGGCGGATATAATTTACCGCCAGCGAGCCGACCTTTTTTCCGGCTGATTCGAAAGACAATGAGGTAAATGTCCAGCAAACCGCCGTCGCCAGCGCTGCCAGTTCACCCAGATTAGACTTCAACATTCAAATCTCACGTCCAAATAGATTCTGTGACCGTCCAAATTTAGGATTCAATCAACTGGAATTCAAATTTTCCCTGAATCGCCAGCTGATCATCGACAATAATGCAAGCCGCCAGAATTGAGGGGTTCGCCCGAATATCCGTCAGCACTCTCTGGATATCCCCGGCTGTCCGTACCCTGTTACCAAAAGCCGTAGCGAAGGCATCCGCCAGTGCCGCATCCCGGCAGGCAATGGTTACCGCATTCGCCCGACCATAGCTGAACGAATGCCCCACTTTTCCGGATGATGTACAGACCCCCAGCGGCGCAATATCAGGCGTAATTTTCAGGGCGATTTTATTGGACAGTGGCGAATCACCGGCAAATATGCTGATATAGGTTTCCTGGGCAATGTCCAGGTAAATATCGCCGCCGTTTTCGATAATCAACTCTTTTACCTGGAATTCCGCCTTTATTCTTTTTCCGATTTCTTCAGCAAAACAGCCGGCAACCGCCGCCATCGGTCCGACCTGGGCTATGCGGGCGGCGGATATCATTTTTTTGACGACTACGGGTGCCTGGAAATCAGCCGCAATCGGGACATAACTGCTGAAAAATTCCGGGCGTGTCAGAGCGTACTGTTCAGTCTTTTCTCTCAAAGCGATGATGGAAGCGCGAATAAAACGAGCGAGTCCCTCTGCTGGCATCGCCGGATGGCAGGCGACCCGCAAATCCGTTTCCAGATAGTCAACATTGAGATATTGAAACCGGTTATGGTGAGCTAAATTCCGATAAGTGCGCGGTTCATACATTATCTCTGCCTGGGCTGATTTCGATACCGCAAGTATACAATCAGATATTAACCGTAAGTGACTGAATTGACGACTCTTGCGGCAACGGTTGCACCATCGTGCTCAGGAAAAATTGTCCGGCTTTAATCTGCGCTTTCAATTTTTCAGCCACCTCGCGTGCCCGGCTTAGACTCGCCATGGAGACGGTATTTGCCCTCTTTCCCCGAAGGCGGATGCTGCCCGATTGAAGCTCCGCATAATTTACACGTCCTATTTCCGGTTTCTCCACCTGCCCGTAATCGCGGATAATGGTTTCAATCTGGCGATTACTGACCGAAACACGGCGGGCGATATCCTCATCCAAAACAGGGATGGGAATGCCAAGCCCGATAAAAAGGCTGGCACCATACCCATTATAAAAGACACCCTTCAGGTAACGGTTGTTCATCTCCTTACAGTTGCCGATTACCGCCAGCGTGGCATCATTCTGCAGTGGCAGACCAAAATCATTAACCGGACCACCCCGGCGGAACTGGGTTCCGCTCCAGGCGATATACCCCTGTGCGCCGCACAGAAATATCCTGGTGCCGATGCCGATGGTGCGCAGATCAGGATCGTTGAGCAGTGGACTCAATTCACCGGAGGTTGAATAGTTAACGTTGGCGCAATGCGGGCGCAGAGTACCCATATAGGTATAAATCGTCCGCTTGCCGGAATTTGTCGCTGCAGGGTAATTCTGATAGGCATTACGGGGATTGAACATGAAAATTTCATTGACGCTGTCCCGATTAATCAGCGTATCAATTTCTGTCCGTGGATAGCAGTCGGTACCATCGCTGTAGGCTCTGAGGCGGATATCCTTCCCGGCAATCAGTTCCTCGATGACATGCCCACCGCCATATTTCGGTTGGGTTGTGGAGAGTTGAGTGGCGCCAAGATAGGCGTCTACGGCGGCGATTCCGGCATAGGCTTCGACATTATTCAGAAAGATTTTCTGCATCCGGATCGGCGGATTGGGATGCCCGAAATTGATAAAAATCCCCGAAGAACACATCGGTCCAAAAGTACCGGTCGTAACGACATCTACTTTACGCAGGATTTCTTTGGGTGAACATTCTTCCGCCAGGCGACTGACCTCTTCAGCAGTGAGAACCACCGCCTGACCGCTTTTTATTTTGGCATTGATTTCAGTTATGCTTTTTGTCTGTGTCATGGTTTACCTCAGGATTATTGAAAAATTCCGCATGAATTGCCCTGACCGCTTCATTGCGATCGCTCTGTCGTACAATGAAATAGGCTGCCACCGGCGAAGCACCCACGGAAATAATCTCCATGTTGATGCCCCGCTTCGAGACAGCCCCGAACATTCGAACGGCAATTCCGTGTTTTTCCAATAATCCCTCACCCACTGCAGCAATGACCGACAAATCACTCTCGGTAATAATATTTTGTACAGCAGTTAGTTTCATGCCCAAAACCGCCTGATGCGCCGGTTCGAGGTCTTTCAGCCCCAAAAGGAAATTGATCGAAGTTTGCGATGTGATGACCGATTTAATATTGATTCCTTTGTGATCCATCTCTCCGGTGACTTTGGCAAGAATACCCGGCTTGTTCCCCACGCCCGGTCCTTCCAGTTTTAAAATACAAAAATCATCACTATAGCTGACGCTTTTAATGACATCATCTTTCTGGGTTCCATTGGCGCTGATGATTGTATAAGGCGTTGTCACGGACTCGACATTGGCAATATTAAAAATCCGGATGGGAATTCGCTGTGCCATCAGCGGCTCGACGGTGCGCGGGTGTAGTATCTTGGCGCCGAAATAAGCCAGCTCGGCGGCTTCGGTATAGGTCAGCTGGTGAATTCCATGGGTGTCGGCGACCAGTTTTGGATCGGCGGTCTGAAAACCATCCACATCTTTCCAGATATCCAGCGACCCGGCACCGATACAAGCGGCAATTGATGCGGCTGTATAATCGCTACCCCCTCTGCCGAAAAGCGTTACCCGACCTTCCCTGGAAATCCCGTAAAAACCCGGTACAATCGCAGTTTCTTCGCCGGAAAAGCGCTGAGCGACCGCTTCCCGGCTGGCGTCGAAATCCACCTCGGCGTTGCCGAATCCACCGTCGGTAATCAACCCGATATCTTCGGGGGTCACCTCTTCGCAGGCGACGCCCCGATCCCTTAGCAACGCCGTCATGATAGTAGCGCTCAGCCGCTCGCCGAAACTCATCACCATATCGGAAACAAAGGGCGGAATCTCACCGATATAGTTCACTCCTTTGAGATAACGTTTCAACGCTCTGATCCGTTCATCCAGCAGAGCACGGGTCTCTTCTTGAATATCGCGGTCCCGGATCAACGAAAAAATGGTATCCCGTTTACGACCGATCAATTTATCCAGATTAGCACCGATAGTGGTGTGATCGTGCTGCGCTTTGAAGAGCATCTCCTCCAGCATATCCGTAATACCGTAAAAAGCCGATACCACCACGACCAGCGGTCGCTGATAATTCCGAATCACCGTCAGGACGTTTTCGATATCCTGCTGACTGCGGAGATTCGAGCCCCCGAATTTGACAACAATCTTTGGCATTTTTCTATGACTCGCTTCCTTCCTATTCATTTTCGCCAGGCATTTCTTTATTTTTTATAAATTAACAAATCAGACATCATCGCTCTGTCTTCACAAAATTTAAAATTAACATAATCCGGGTTTTATTAAAAGCAGTTTTCGGGTTTGTTTTCTATCGCCGGGTGAGATTTCACCGTAGAAAAATACGCGATGCGCTTCAGCAGCGCCCGTATCTTTCATGTTCGGTGACAGGCTGCGTCGCTAAAATTTCATATAAATGCCGAAAATATAGGGCTGGAAATGGATGCCGAAGCGTAGCCAGTCTCTGAAGGCGTAGATAAATCCAACATCGAAATGAAAGGGTGATACGGTATGTTTTGACGGTTTTTTAGTCGAAAGATTACCCTCGAAAACCCCGAATATGCCGTCCGACCGGTTCCACCACTCCACATAATAGGGATCGTAGTAGACTTCATAATTCAGAATCAGATTTCGGCGGATATCAATGCCACCGGCGTAATAGTACTTCAGCAGCGGCTTATCCCGCTCCGGATGTTTACCGACGATAACCCCCAGGGTGTGTGCCGTTCTGCCGGTGTTGTTCTTCCGGGTTTTGGAAAATGTATAGGCGGCAAACAGTTCATAATAGGGAGCATAATCCGGCTCCTCCACACTTACCCAGTTGTATTCAATCTCGTTAGTTTCAGTGTTAAAACGCTGCTGGTTATCTTCCAGCTCGACCCGGGAGCCGATTTTATAGTACCCGCCGAAATAGACCGGAGTGGAACCGCCGGTGGGAATCCATTTGTAATTACTATCCGGATTGAACAACCCGTTTTCGAATTCATATTCTGCCTCATGCCACTCAAACTTATCGGGATTGTGACGGGTATGAATATGCCCGCCAACGGAAAAGGTGTGTTCTTTCTCAAAGGTCCCCAGGCGAAACAGCTGCAGCTTCGGGCGGACATTGAAATTGCCGATAAAATAACCTGCCCACTTCGAAGTAACCTGAAACTTATCGGTAATCCCGAATCCCCAGGAGAGCCCGCTGAAGTAGAGAATCCCCTTATCCAGCGTATAACCGGTGGGATCATAAAAAACATCAATCTGGCGCTCATTGCTCAGGGTAAATTTATCCGAAAGCGGGGCAATGCGATGGCCCTTGTCCCGAAGACCGTAATCAATACTGACGATATCGGTATTATTTATCCGTAGCAGACCGTAATCGGTCAGGAGTTCGGTTTCTTTATCGCTTTTAAAGAGAATCCGACCTTTGACCTTATCGCCGGAAATCAGTTCGATAGAGACCACCTCCTCAAGAATATTGTCGGGACTGACGGTAAGATCACCGTACTTGGTACGGATAAGAATCTCATTGGTCTGCGGGTCCGTGCCGAGGACGGAGCCGGTGATTTGATCACCGTTTTTCAGATAAATTGTCCGCTCGTCAGCCGGAGCATCGGCGCAGAGAAGAATCAGATTAAACACCAGCCAAAAGGAAACAGTAATAGCAGGGCTTATTTTCATGATTGACTCCAAGATTATATGATTAATTTATTTATTTAAAAATGTCCAGTCAACCCCGAAAATTTTCAGGCGGTTGCGGTAAGGCATTCCGGGTAAAGCAGAAAAGGCACGCCCTTCGATGTTGTAAACCGCATAAAAGATGTGAAAGGACCCGATTCTGGCGCCGGCTGTGCCGTTGGCGGTCAGCCGCTCGTTGGTATAATAATTCACGTTGCCCACGGCTTGAGTCTGTAACTGCTCAAACCAGATCAGGCTGTTCGATCCCTTCAGATAATGCAATTCTCCCGAAACATACAGATGCAGATTATCATCGAACAGGAGTTGATCTTTTGTCATTTTCATCCATCCCTGAAGAAGAAACTGCTCGTCGTCGAACCGACGGGGAGTGATAACAATGCGCCCTTTCAACCGGATTTGCCACGGCAGGTGGAAAAAGAATTCCTCCGTCAGATAGACGTTGTTTAGCGACTCTTTTTGCAATGTAAAATGAGTGGCTTGGATGGCTGTTTTTGAGGGAATCAAAAATTCTGTTTTGGTATAATCAAGTCGTGAATTGAGATAACTCTTCCGGCTGTTCAGCCGGAGTCCCAGGGTTTGCCGAATCGCCGAAAATCCGTCATCAGCGGGATTGGCACCCGTTTTCCCCGCAAGATCAGTAAAATAGATCAACGGATATTGAAAAAAATCAACGGCGGATCGGAAATAGATATCCAGCCACTCCGAGCGTTTATTAAAATCCGCGGTCAGTTCAGCAGTCAGGTACGAGTTGACCGAACCAAGAGCAGCAGAATAATCCAAACCACTTCCGCTTCTGGAATACCGAATGGATTGTCTGAAATGAGAGCGCGTCCGAGTACTTCCGCCTCTGACGTAAATACTCTCGAGAACCGGCTCGATCCTGATGTGCAGGTCACCGCTCCAGGCACGCAAATCACCGGTGAAAATTCCCGAATACTGAAAGGCTTCGGCGGTAAAGGCATACCCAGCCGAATCGTGCCTCGTATTGTATAAAATATTGGTCATCTGCAAACCGGTTTTCAGCTTGCCCCGGTCGGTAACCCTTTCCCCGGTCACATATAAACTTGTTCGGTACTGCTTCAGCCGCCCGGCATGGCTCCAGCTGAGAATCGTTTCATCGCCTGCCCTACTCAACACCGCCGGATTGGTCATTCCGGGAAAATATTTCTGATAGCTGCACCCCAGTTCGGTTTGCCAGGTGGTACCAACTTTTTTGATATCCAGGTAATAGTTTTGGACGATACTCTCCTTTAATTTAGCATAATCCGGTCCCAGGACCCCATAGGCGCCGTCGTACCCCAAATTTTCTCCGAAGAGACGCCAGTGAATATTCTCTGCAATATCACCGGCAACAATGGCGGCGAAATTCAGAAAACCGTAGTCGCCGCGGTAGTAATCAAAGCGCGAGAGGTTGACGCCCGAATCGGCATAGACCGGCGCCAGATAAATCCGGTTATTCAACCGGTCAATATCAATGACCTGATGACGGGAATTGATCCAGGCAAGAGGCACTGTCCCGTATAGTGGATCGCTCTGGCGGAAATCATGATAGTTGATTTGAAGCGTATATTCCGGTAACCCGAAATGGCGGAGGCTGCCGTTTAGTCCCCAGTCGTCAACCGCAGCAACAATCAGGCTGGTCTCCGATAAAAGCAGTTCGGCGGCATTGAAAGGTTGATAAGCACTGGAATCGGATATCCGGGCAGTAGCACTGACAATCAGAGTCAGTAAGACAGCGATAATCCGGCTGAGCGGTTTAATCGGCATCGTTATTCCCGGTTATTGACATTACGGGAAAATAATCAGCAAAAAAAGGAATTGCCCGGTAAACCTGTTGACATATAAGCGGAACCAGCGTCATAAAAACGAGGGTGTTACTGATTAAATGGATAATGCTGAAAGCCAGACCGGCGAAAATCGTAATACCGGTTTCACGCAGCGGAAAACCTGCGGAAACAGGGTAAGCGGCGGAAACCAGAACATCGAATAAAAAGGTAACCAGAAAGCCGCTGCCGCCTGTTATCAGCGATGCCCGCAGACCCGGGCTGGCATTCAGAATAAACCGCCGCAGAAGAGCACCTGAAAAAGCAACAAACGCCATAGCAAGCAGCTGTGCCAGCAGCATCGGCGGAAACAGCAAGCCGGAACCCATGGGATTCAGAGCAGAAAACAGGAATTCACCGATTAAGCCGACAATTAGCCCCTGTTTATAGCCCATTAAAACACCGGCACAGAAAATCAAAGCGGTCACTAACTCAATGTTCGGCACATAGGCGAGCGCGTAGCCGATTCCCAGTAAAAGAGCGATGTAGATTCCGCTAAAGGCTATTTTACGTGAATTATGATGATCCATGATGTAAAATTTCAGTTCACTTATACCGCTATATTACAAAATCTGACGCTAATATTTAAGAAAAGGTTTGCGGATTTTCATACTGGTTATTTTCCCGGGTCGTTGGAATCGCCGGGGTATTCCGATAAACTCCCTTTATAGAGCGCCCGATGGAAATAGTTGTTTTTATTGGTCCAATTTCCCTCGGTGGAATCCGACTCGATTTCCCGCCTCATCTGATTGATCCGCGTATCAATTTCATCAATATAATAGACCAGCAGGGCTTCCGGAAAAAGCGGCTCTCTGGGTGATTGCCATTCCAGTTTGCCCTGATGGGCGAGGATAATGTGCTCCATTTTCAACTTCAGGATTTCGGGAAACTGTTCAATTCGGGCAATCGCCTCCCGCAGCATATCCCTGCCCAGCACCACATGCCCGATAAAATTGCCACTATCGGTATAATTGGTCACCAGGTTCGGTTCCAGCTCCTGCAATTTGCCGATGTCGTGCAGCAAGACGCCGCTGATGATCAAATCCCGATCCAAATCGCTGTAATTCCGGCAGATGCCTTCAGCCATTTTCAGCATGGAATGGGTGTGTTCCAGGAGACCGCCGCGGAAAGCATGATGCAGAATCATGGAAGCCGGATGGACCCTGAGTGCCTCTTCATTCTCCAAGTAAATATTTTTTGTCAGCTGTTTCAGATAAGGATTTTCAAGCGTTTCGATGCCCTCCATTACCTCCGTCCACATCTGCTGAATGTCTTTATCGGTACTCGGTATCAGATCATTGAAATCGAAACCGTAAGCCTGGTCCTGCTCGAGAATCGCCCTTCGGATGCTGTCAATTTTCAGTTGCAATTCGTTATTGAACGAGGTGACCGAAGCTTTTACGGCGACCGCGTCACCCTTTTCAAATTTAGGCGCAAAGTTATCCACATTGTCCCAGATTTTGGCGTTGATACTGCCCGATTTATCCATCAGGGTCAGATCGAGATACTCCTTGTCAGCTTTAGTTTTGCGTAAATCTTTCGAAAATACCACAAAGAAGCTGGAAATCGTCTCATTTTCCAGAAAATCACGGATGAATTTTCGTTCCATTTTTCCCTCTTTTTAACTGCTGAAGTATAGGCAAATTTCGGAAAATTATCTATTGTTTTTATGAATCCTGTCGATCCCGCCAGCGGCTGTAGGGATGAACAGCCAGATTCGCATTCAGGTAGCGCGGATCGTTGCTGACCTCCTCGCCAACCCAGTCCGGTAAATGAATGTTCTGCTCCGGCGATTCCAGCTCAATTTCCGCCACCACCAGCCCCCGATTCTCACCCAGAAATTCGTCAACAATCCAGTGATCGCCGCCCACATCGAGGGCATAGCGATATTTTTCGATGATTGGATGTGGACAGACTTTACTTAAAATCATTTCCGCATCGCCGGGCGGAATTTCATACTCAAATTCCAGACGTTCAAGATTAGTGACCAGCGATTTGATTCCAATCCAGGCACGCTCACCGGCGATGCGCACCCGAACAATCCGGTAAATATCGGCGCTGATATAGCCCTGCCGAATCGGAACCGGTTTCGCCAGCGACTTATAAGCGTTTCTTTTTACCAGATACTTACGCTCAATTTCAACAGCCATATTTTCTCCGTATTTTAATGAACAGAAGCAATTCGTCCCCCGACCTCAACCAACAAATCATAGGCGTTCTGCAACGCCCGCCGCTCATCTTGACTAATCTCAGTCAGCGAAAATATATCCTTCAAGCCCAACTTTCGGACATCTTCAGAATCGAGTGCCAGTTTGCCGGTGACAGCGATGACTGGTATTTTATACCGACGGGCACGCCTGACTACGCCGGAGATTACCTTGCCCTGCAGACTCTGCCGATCAATTTTGCCCTCACCGGTAATCACAAGGTCACAATTTGCAAGCAGCTGCTCAACTTTTACTGTATCCAGGATCAATTCGATTCCGCTCACCAGGATCGCATTTAAAAATGCAACCGCACCGGCGCCCAGACCACCGGCGGCACCGGCACCCGGTATCCGAGTGATTTCCCGCCCGAATTTCGCTTCCAGCAGCGCACTGAACCGGCGTATGTTTTTTTCCAGAATCGGCAAATCGGAATCCGCCGCACCCTTCTGCCCGGCATACGTATAGACAGCGCCTCGCGGTCCCAGCAGCGGATTGGTCACATCACAAGCGATCCGAAAACGGCTGTCCGCCAGCGCCGGATGAACATTATCAACCGTAAAAATTTCACATTGCCCGATTAATTTACCATTCAGGTGATCCCGGATTTCAGCACCGGTATCATCGAAAAACCGGTAGCCCAGCGCCTGTGCCATTCCGGCACCACAATCAACAGTTGCCGAACCGCCGATACCGATGATAAAATCCCGCAAACCCCGCTCCAGCGCATGCCGGATCAGCTGTCCCAAACCAAAGGTGGTAGTACGAAAGGGATTGCGCTCCGCCTCGGAGAGTAAAATCAGCCCCGCGGCTTGCGCCATTTCGATGACAGCAAATTCCTCCCGACTGGTAAAATAGTGCGCCGTCACCGTCTGTCCCAGCGGACCGGCGACGCTGACCGGAATCCGTTCCCCCGGCAGCGCTTGCTGAAACACATTTAAAAAACCCTCGCCACCATCGGAGAGTGGCAGCGTTTGAACCTGTGCACCCGGATGAGTTTGCCCAATCCCCTCTTTCAATGCTGTACAGACCTGCTGCGCTGTTAGGCTGCCCTTAAAGGAATCAACCGCTATCAGAATATTTTTCGGAGTCCGACTCATCTCACCAGGCGGACGCCGCCGACTGCCGCCGCCGGTCGGGCACGCCAATAAAACGGTCATTTTCCCAGTCCACGGCAATAGCGTTCACATCGCCGATCGCCGTTTGGTATTCAAAACAGTATCCTTTTTGTTCCAGCATCCGGATCACATCCGGTGAAAATCCGTACTTCTCAACCGAGACCACATCGGGTAGCCACTGGTGATGAAACCGGGGAGCATCCACCGCCTGCACCAGCGTCATATCAAAATCAATCAGGTTCATCAACACCTGTGCCACCGACGTGATGATCGTCCCACCACCGGGCGTTCCGAGAATCCACATCAGAGAATCACTTTTTGTGACAATGGTCGGCGTCATGGAGCTCAGCATGCGCTTTTTCGGCTGAATGGCGTTGGCTGCGGCGCCGATCAGACCAAACATATTCGGATAACCCGGTTTAATGGAAAAATCGTCCATCTCATTATTCATCAGAATGCCCGTTTTTCCGGCGACGAATCCGGAACCGTAACTGCCATTCAGCGTCGTAGTCACAGATACCGCCCAGCCTTCTTTGTCCAGAACCGAAAAATGGGTCGTCTCTTTGCTTTCCGGATAAAGAGAATGGCTAACAGCTTGACTGGGTGTCGCTTTTTCCAGATCAATGGCAGCCGCGAGTTCCGCCGCCAGCGCTTCACTGATCAGATAATCAACCGGCACATCATAAAAATCGGGATCGCCCAGAAAATGCGCCCGGTTGGCATACGCCCGCCGTTCCGCCTCAGTGACAATCTGCATCGCCAACGCTGATTGAAAGCCATATTGCGAAAGGGGAAAATGCTCCACCGTTTTCAGAATCTGCCCCAGGCAAACGCCGCCCGAACTGGGTGGCGCCATGGAAAAGATATCATAGCCGCGGTAGGTAAAATGTACCGGCTCCCGCTCGACGGCTTCATAATGTTTCAAATCCCACTCGCTGATGATACCACCGGCAGCCTGAATGCTTCGGGCGATCTCCTTAGCTGTTTTGCTCTGATAAAATTCACGCCACCCTTTATTCGCAATCCGTTCAAGAGTATTCGCTAAATCGGTCAAAACCAGAATCTCGCCGATCTCCGGTACTCTTCCATTCGGATAAAACATGTTGCGGGTCGCATCGCATTCACTCATTCGATCCTGACGATACTTTAATCCGGTATGGATAAAATAGCTCACCGGATAACCGGCGCGGGCTAACTCTACAGCCGGCATTAATAAATCGCGCCAATCCAGCGTACTGAATTTTTCATGGGCACAGGCATAACCCGCTACCGAACCGGGCACACCGGACGCCAAGGCACCACGCAGGCTAAGATTTTCGATGGGTTTGCCATTCTTATCCAGATACATATCACGATGCGCTTTGCGCGGCGCCTTCTCGCGGAAATCAAAGGTCGTCACATCGCCGTCAGGTGTACGCACCACCATAAAACCGCCGCCGCCGATATTGCCCGCCGGCGGGTAGACGACCGCCAGGGCAAAACCCACCGCAATTGCCGCATCCACGGCATTACCGCCTTTTTGCATGATCTCGACCCCGACATCGGAAGCGAGCTTCGACGCCGAAACCACCACCCCGTGGCTGCCGACCTGAAAAGTCTGAGCAAACAGCAGCCCGCCAATCACTAACCAAATACCGATTATTTTTTTCATAACTCTCCCGTTATTTACAAACGAAAAGCATCTTCAATATGTCTGATTCGCCAGCCGTGTGAATCGAGGGAAACACCAATCACGTCAAACCGGCAGTTCAACTCCAACTCCGGATGCTGCGCCAGATATGCCTCGGCGAGCCTGCCGAGTTGCTCCATTTTGCGCCCGTCCACCCAACTCTCCGGCGGACCGAATATCTTCCGACGTTGCGTCTTGACCTCGACAAAGCAGAGTTGCCCGTCTTTTTGGGCAATGATATCAATTTCGCCATAAACGCCGGCATGAAAATTCCGCTGCAGAATCTGAAAGCCCTTATTATAAAGGTAATACGCCGCCAGATCTTCACCCTGCTTACCCAGCAAGCGCGAATTTTTAGTCTTTTCCAGGTCAACGATATTTTCGGTGACACCGCCAAAGGATTTACGATGAATCGGACAGGGTCCCAGTTTTTTAATGGCGTCCCGGTGCTGTTGCGTCCCGTAGCCCTTATGCTGTGCAAAACCGTAGCCGGGAAAAACCGTCTCCATCACGGTCATTATCCGGTCCCGGTAGACCTTGGCTATAATGGATGCCGCGGCGATGGAATAGCAGATCCGATCGCCACCGACAATCGCCGTCTGCGGATAAATTTTATCCGGCAAGCCGCGACCGTCCACCAGAATATGATCAACCTTCCGTTTCAGGCGTCCGAGCGCCTGGCGCATGGCTTTATGATTCGCCTGCAGAATGTTAAGACGGTCAATTTCAGCCGGTTCGACAACGCCGATACCGATGGCGGCTGCCCGGCTGTGAATAATATCGTACAATTTTTCACGGCGGCGGGCGGTCAGTTTTTTCGAATCGCGCACGCCCTCGATAATGTCCGTCGCCGGATCAAACACTACGGCTGCCGCCACCACCGGACCTGCCAGCGGTCCCCGCCCGGCTTCGTCAATCCCGGCAACCAGTCTCTTTCCCGATTGCCATAATTTTTGTTCAAAATCCAAACCGACTGTGTCTTGCATAATGATTGAATTTAAGTGACCCAGGGTTGATTGGCAAACCGGATGTGCCGAATTTTTTTCAACCGGATAATAATAAGCGGCAATTATGCCATAATTTGCTAGCGCCACTTTTTCTTGACAATGAGTCCGGGGTTAATTAGTTTCAAGGCGGAATTTATGGGTAGTATAAAACAATAAGAACAGGAGGTTGAGTTGGCTGATCAGAAATTCACACCTTACGTCCCCGAAAATACGGACATGAAAGAGTTAACCTTTAAAGCGCTCTTTCTGGGTATCATCCTGGCAGTGATTTTAGGTGCTGCCAATGCCTACCTGGGACTAAAAGCCGGAATGACCGTAGCAGCTACTTTTCCCGCCGCCGTGATTTCCATGGCGGTTTTGCGCATTTTCAAAGGCACCATTCTCGAAGAGAATATCGCTCGAACCACCGGCGCCGTCGGTGAAGCGCTGGCAGCCGGCGCCATCTTCACTTTACCGGCTTTTATTATGACCGGTGTCTGGAAAGAATTCAGTTATCTCACCAGCACTCTACTGATGCTGGTAGGCGGTATTCTAGGTGTTTTACTCGTGATCATTTTGCGGAAAACCATGGTGGAAGACACAACGCTGCCCTATCCCGAAAGCCGCGCCTGCGCCGAGATCGTCAAAGCCGGACAGGGCGGTCAGACCGGCGCCAAATATGTATTCGGCTCCATCGGACTGGCGGCAATCATCGAGCTCTTCAAAAATCCAAACGGAATCCCGCTGATCAAGGACACGGTCAAGGGGTTTCTCCAGTTCGGCGCCTCTAAAATCAGCCTGCTCAACGCCAAATCACAGGTCATTACCTCGGGATTAGCCCGGGCGGAATTCAAGCAAAAGGGCGGCATGCTCCTGCAGAGTCCGGCGGCTTCACCCGCCTTTCTGGGCGTCGGTTACATCATCGGGTTTCGACTGTCGGCAATTACCTTCTCCGGCGGTGTCTTTGGGTGGCTATTCATGATGCCGATTGTGCTGTTTTTGATGTACAATAACCTGATTCCCTTTATTGACGGCAGTGACAGCTGGATCGCCATTGCCAAAGCCGCTTACAGCAGCACGGTGAAACCGGTTGCCGTAGGTGGTATGTTGGTCGGTGCGTTCTATACCCTTTTTAAAATGCGTAAGAGTCTGATCAGCGGGATTTCACGCGGCTTTTCTGACATTGCTGCTGCTAAAAAAAGCGGCGCCAAAGTCTCCCGCACCGAAAAAGACGCGCCGTTAGGTCTGGTCTTAATCTCGATTGGGGTTATCATCATCTGCATGATCTTTTTATATAATTCGTTCACGCAACACTTCGGGTCGGCGATTCTGGCAGCCGTTGTTATGGGCATCGCCGGATTCGTATTCGCCGCCGTCGCCGGATATCTGGTCGGCATCATCGGCAGTTCATCCAACCCGATATCGGGTCTGACGTTATCCACTCTGCTGATCGCTGCGCTGCTCATGGTACTGGTCGGTATGAAAGGTAATCCCGGGATTGCCGCTGTTCTCGGGATCGCTTCGGTCGTCTGCTGTGTTGCCGGAGTCGCCGGTGATATGTTACAGGACTGGAAAGTGGGTCACATCCTGGGCGGTACACCCTGGCGAATGCAGGTTGGCGGTCTGATCGGCGTGGTTGCAGCGGCTCTGGTTCTGGTCATTCCGATTATGCTGCTGCATCAAGCCAATGGGATCGGTAGCGATGCGCTGCCCGCACCACAAGCCGGATTAATGGCAATGATGAGTCAGGGTATCGTCGGTGGCGAGATGGCATGGCCGCTGGTAATCGCTGGGATGTTCTTCGCCATTGCCCTGATCCTGATCGGCTCTCCTTCGCCAATGCTGATTTCGGTCGGTATGTATCTGCCGTTCAACACGACATTTGCTATTTTCATCGGCGGTCTGATTAAACATATCGCCGATCGAGTCAGCGCTAAAAAAATCGAAACTCAGAAAGACCGGGACGTTGTTGACAATACGGGACTCTTAATCGCCAGCGGACTGGTCGCCGGCGAAGCCCTGGTGGGCATCATCCTGGCGGGACTGGTCGTCGGGAACATCAATCTCAGCAAAATTTTTGGACTGCCGGCGGATTTTCATGGATTCTGGTGGCTGGGAATTCTGATCTTCCTGATTCTGGGCTATACGCTGGTGAAATATCCCTATGCGGAGCTGTTGAAATCAAAGAAAAAACCGGAATAAAGACACAAAAATCAACCGGCGGGGAGGGCGGTCTGCCGATGGACAGGCTCATCCCCCGCCGACTCGTCAAACATGAATACGATGAGAATGGTAAGGTCATTCTGTTGAAGCCAAAATTCCGGCTGCCGCTTCTGCAAAAATATCTGTTACCGCGGCTGAAACGCCCCTATTTTCGCATTTACCTGGACGAGATCGGCAGCCAGGTCTGGAACCATATTGACGGGCAACGCAACGCCCTCGAAATCGCCCACTCCCTTCAAAAAGAACTGGGTAACAAAATCGAACCCGTCTACGAACGCTTCGGGCTGTTTCTGCGACAATTAAAAACCGGAGGATTTATCAGTTATTGATGAAAAGCGAAATGAAAATCAGCGCAGATTTTATCCGTGAACTGCCCAAAACAGAACTGCATTGTCACCTCGACGGCTCGTTGCGGATTGACACGATTCTCGATTTAGCCGAAAAGGACAAAGTAGCTGTTCCCACCCGGGACCCCGAAAAATTGCGGAAGCTGCTGACCGTCACGGAAAACAATATCTCGCTGCCGGAATATATTAAAAAATTCGATCTGACGCTGCAATTTCTGCAAACACCGGAATCACTGATCCGGACGGCGTTTGAGCTGGCGGAAGACTGCACCAGGGAAAATGTGCTCTATCTGGAGGTGCGCTACTCACCGATCCTCCACACGCAGCGCGGGATGACACCGATGGAATCGGTTGATGCGGTCATCAAGGGGCTCAAACAGGCAGAAGAGGAATTTAAAATCAAGACCGGGGTGATCATCTGCGGCATCCGTAGCATTTCTCCGGAGGTTTCTTATCAACTGGCGGAACTGGCGGTGGCGTTCAAGAACCGGGGCGTCGTCGGCTTTGACCTCGCCGGTGTCGAGGAAAATTTCCCCGCCAAAGACCACAAAGAGGCTTTTTATCTGATTCTCGACAACAACATCAACACCACCCTCCATGCCGGGGAGGACTACGGTCCCGAATCCATTCACCAGGCAGTACACTACTGCGGCGCCCACCGTATCGGACATGGTGTTCGCCTGAAAGAGGACGGCGACCTGCTGAATTATATCAATGACCATCGCATCACCATGGAAATCTGCATGACCAGCAATATCCACACCGGCAGTGTCAAATCCTATGCAAAACATCCGTTTAAATTTTATTACGATTACGGTCTGCGGGTTACCCTGAACACCGATAACCGGCTCATCTCCGATACAACGCTGACCAAAGAGTATCTGTTAGCTCACCGCTATTTCAATTTTACAATTCGCGATTTCAAAGAGATCATCATCAACGGATTCAAAAGCGCCTTTCTGCCCCACCGCGTCCGCACCGCGATAATTCGCCGGATTGCTGAGGAGCTGGATACCTATGTATCGGTGTGAATATGTCGGATAACCCAATCAAAGCCGGAGATGATCCAATATTTTTTTAAAAATGAGTAAATTTCTATTGATATTGATT
>DSAS01000057.1 GCA_011046365.1 Fidelibacterota bacterium | reverse complement strand
TTATTTTAAAAGGACGCATTTGCGCTGAACAGAATTTCGGTTGGATATTAAATGAATGATATAGATTCCCGACGATAGTCCATCCGCATGCCAGGTGACATGATAATTACCGGCATAGTGATAACCCCGGAAAAGCTCCGCCACCTGCCTTCCGTTAACGGAATAGACGGACAGGACCACAAATCCTTCTTCGGGCAGCCTGTAGCTGAAAGTGGTGTAATTATTAAAAGGGTTCGGATAGGCAGGTGAGAGGAAAAACTTCGATGCCGCCGGGCGATTGGTGAACTCAATGCCCTGCTCCTGTGATTCCATTGTCAGAATGATACTGTAAACGCCATCCGGTTTAACCAGCAGCACTGTATCAGCATTGGTGTAGCCCTCTTTCATGAATAGAAAGCGATTAAAGCAGGCATAGGCAGTATGAACCAGAACGCCGAGTGAATCGGTATAGATGAAAACGGTATCGCCCCACGTGGAACCATCAAACCGGATACCGCTGTACAGACCAGCAACAGGAATTGGGAAACCGTCTTCATCAAGAATTTGAAAATTGATTGTCCCTGTGGCATTTTCAGTGTCATTTTCAAAACCGAGTGTCGGGGAATTGTCAACGTACCAAAAATCGGTACCAGTGATGCCGTACTCGACTTTGCGGGAGAGAGATTGCGAAGAATCAAAGGGCAGGTTACCGAGGATCAGCTGGTCGTCTGCGTAGTTGTGTTCGATTTGAAACTGAGAGATGTTCAGATACAGTCTGATAGTATCATTTTCCGGATCAATACGGAGTTCGCTGAACAGACTGTCCGGTGTGATCAGTGAGTAGTCGAAAGCCCTGATACAGCCCGGCTTCAGGTAAGCCGTGTCCTTTTTTGTCGTCAAATAGGCACTGTCAGCATCGAAGACATCCATTGCTGGAAAAAATTCAATAATCCAGCCGGAAGCGGCGAACTGGATTTCACTGAAGTAAACCGGGGCTACCGGATCGGCGTATATCGTCATTAATGATAAACAAACAATGCTGAGTAAAATGAGGTGTTTCATTTCAAACTCCATTGCAAGCGTAAATTATCTGCGGTTCGGAAATTTTCACGATAAATCCGGTAATAGCTCTTAGAACCGTTTTGAATCAATAAATAATCTCCAGGTAGAATCTTTTCCAGGGTAATCTCCGGTGAAACGATGAGAATGAATTCCGCCGAAACCAGTGGAAAATGCCATTTCATGGTTGTATCGAGGATATATTCAAAATATTTTCCAGGCGTTGCCTGCTCATAAGTAATCGTAATATCGGTGGCACTTTTAGAGGGAATCTTAACGGGGAAATGAATTCCGGTCCGACCTTTCTGATACTCGATTGGATTATTATCGGCATCAGTGATGCAGATGGTATGGGGGAACGGCAGATTTTCATCCTCCGGAAAGGGGAAATAGAGCATTTTTCGCACTGTTTCCGGTGAATCGTTGCGCAAGGTATAAATTCCCGAAACATGGCAGTGGTCCGGATGAACTTCAAAAATAATTTTTTCGCTGTGAAAGATGATCGTATTCCCGACGCAAAAAGAGGACAGCGCAAACACCAGACCCAGCGATATGAAAGGGACTGAGGATAAAAGTGGTTTTTTTGCGGAATTAAATTTTATATTCGGGAGCATTTGCTATGCACCGGTTATTATTTAAATCCATTTTAAAGGCTGTTTAAATAAAAGTCAAGCGGATTTTGG
This sequence comes from Fidelibacterota bacterium, assembly GCA_011046365.1. Taxonomy (GTDB): domain Bacteria; phylum Fidelibacterota; class UBA2242; order UBA2242; family UBA2242; genus B118-G9. Next base: position 17,858 of record DSAS01000057.1, on the reverse strand, counting down.
AATGGCTAGACCCGTCCACTCTGAACCAATTGAGCGAATTTTTCAAAAGAGCGGTTGTAGGTCCGTTCCACATCGTCGGGAAAGCAGCAGGCGGGCAGCTCCCGCATGCGTAAATGATACTGGACACATTCGCAGCAGATGCCCTTACGGGAACAGGGTGTATAACTGCAGTTACAGTTTTGCAGATTCTGGGGCTGATTGCACTCCATATTTATGACTCCTTTTTCATAAAAATTTCAAATTCCAATTAACAAATAACAAAGAAATTATCAAACATTCAAATTAAATTGCTTGAATTATGATATTGTGAAGGTCTGGGCGTCAAGCAAGATGTCGAGAAACCGGCGGTTGTGGATCGGATTTTCGGCAAAGTAGCAAAGGTGGGAGGCATCCGGGGTGTCGGCTGACCCGAAGTGGGGGATGACAAGATCAGAAATTGGTAGCAATTTATTAGCCAGGTTGGATTCAATGGAGCTGTCTCTGCGGATAGGGAAAATTTTTTGTAGTTGCATTTTTTCAGGAATCAGATAGTCAATGTGCCAGTGCCGTTTTTTACGCCTTGACCGGTGCCGCCGGATACGGCTGTCGAGAGATTTCATCGCCGAACCAACATAAATGTAGTAGCCTTTTGGAAAAGAACATTCACCCAGTTTGCCGATTAACCGGCTGAATTTATGCGCATTTTCAAGCAGCAGCAGATAATTGCCCTTATTGGTACAGTTGGCTTTGACGAGGGAAAAATTGATAGGTATTTCCCTAATACTGGACAGATCAATGGTCACCGGATCGGTTAGATTGAGTACCAGTGCGTGAAACTGAACATTAGGGGCGTTCAGAAATTCCAATCCGTAGGCGTAGTCAGTGTGAAAGTTCGGGAAAAAAGATATGGCTGAGCCATTTATAATCAGAAATACTACATGGCAATTGCGATCATTTTCGCTGAGTTGTTGTAACTCACGGATATGCCGCTGCCCACGCAGGGTTGGGGCATCGGGGAACATGGCGACCCGGTTGTGGATCAGGGTACAGGATTTAATCTCGATGAAAGAGCAGGGTCCTGTCAGATGTTCGATACAAAAATCGAAGCGGGAATTCAGGACGCTGACTTCCCGGCGAACCGATTGAATATCCGGGAACAGTGCCGAAAGGCGGTTATCCCTGAGCAATTGGTGAAAAATATCGTTAACCCGGACGGTATCGAGAAAGACATAATTGTCCTGATACTGGGTTGACACGACTTTATGGCGGTATTTTCCCCTGGCTGATTCAGTGACGTAAAAAGGCTGTCCCGCCACCAGGAATTCGCTCATGCGACCGGTATTGGGTACATACGCCTGAATGGTTTGACCGGCGTGGTCTAATTCCATTACAAACCGGTTTAATCGCCGGATAAACGCCGCTTCGGTAAAGGAGCGATAAATTTGCATCGGCGCCGCTTATCTAATTCGTCACAAGGACGAGATAATTCCATTTATTCAGTCTGAGCGTCGCTTTGTCTGATAATGCTAATTTACTGTCAGTCAGGGCGTTAATATATTCACCTTCAAGTTTATTGTGATGAATTCTCACAACTTGCTGTTGATTAGAGAAGTTGAAAACCGCAATGACCTTATGTTGCTCTTTTTGCCGACAAAAGGCGAAGACCTGTTTATCGTTGGAGGTTTTTAAGCGTGTAAATTCGCCACCGGCGGTACCGTTCCAGAGCGCCTGATTGGTCTGTTTCAGATTCAGCAGGCGGGTGAAGAGTTCGCGGTTCGGGTGCTCTTGCCAGGGGATGAGGTCTTTTTCAAAAAAGGAGAGTGCCTTGTTCAGCCCGGCTTCCTGACCGTTGTAAACCAACGGCATGCCCGGGAAAAGGCAGATGAAGACGAGACAGATTTCCGCGGCGTCGCCGAGACGCTCGTAGGCGGTGCCGTCCCAGGAGTTCAGATCGTGATTGGTCACGAACATCATGCGGTAGTCATCGGGATGGTACATTTTCTGCTCTTTCAGGATCAATCTATCCAGCTGCCGGACATCCTTTTTGCCTTTCGCCATGGCGTTCATCCAGTCTTTATATGTCCAGGCATAGGTCATATCAAACGCCTGCGTATGCAGCTCCGGTTCGTAAGCTTCCGCCAACATAAAGACCGGTTTGATAGTTTCCAGTTCTCTGCGGACATTGTTCCAGAAATCCGTTGGTACCATCGCGGCAACATCGCAACGGAATCCGTCAATATCGAACTCTTTGACCCAATATTTCATAGCGTCGGTCATGACACGTCGCAGATCCGGATTGTCGTAATCAAGATCAATTACATCAGTCCAGTCCTTGACCTCAGTGATATGATTTCCGAGAGTATCGCGGTCAAAATATTCGATGTGAGTCTTAGTCCAGACATTATCCCAGGCGGCGTGATTGGCAACCCAGTCAATGATCAGGTACATGCCCAGTTCGTGAGTTTTTTCAACGAGCCGGCGAAAATCGGCTTTGGTGCCGAATTCGGGATTAATGTCGGTATAATCGCGGACCGCATAGTAACTGCCCAGGTTGCCTTTCCGGTGGACTTCACCAATGGGATGAATCGGCATCAGCCAGAGGATTTTAATCCCCATTTTCTTCAATTCCGGCAGTGATTTCTCGAATTCCTGAAAAGTTCCTCCTTGGGAAAACTGACGGATATTGACCTCGTAAATAGTAGCATTCCGGCTCCAGTCGGGATGGACAATGGTACGTTCAAAGGCATTTAAATGGATCATAATGATTAATCCGATGAGGATGTTTGGGGTTAATTTCATCGAATAACCGGCTACTCCGTACACATCTCGGCTGCTTTTTGGCGGATTGCGGGAATCGCCTCTTCCATGATGTCTTTTACAGCGGCATAATTAAAAGTCCGCTGGTCGAAATCCCGGGTTTCGATGGCGTTCAGAAAGCGGTTCCTGAATTCATCAAAGTAGGAGCCGTAGATATGATAGCTGTCGGCTTGATGGACATAGCGACCGATTTCTACCTTTTTACCGGACAATGCGCTAATTCGATCGGCGATTTTGCATTGTAATTGAATTAGGGCAAACATATTCATGAAAGCGGCTTTATAGGCATCATTGGAACGGAAGCGGACATTAGTGTTCAGGAACCAGGTATCGTTTGTGCCTTTCAGCAGGCGGCACCAGATGCTCTGCAGGCAGGCGGGGTCGTAGCAGCTGTTGTCTTCCCAGACCTTCCAGGTGACCGCCTGAGCGCGGCGGGTGTAAGGGACTTTAGCCAGTTTTTGAGCGATGATTTCGATCTGGTCGGAAGCCTCTTTAATCCCCGGAACGGTATAATCAAACAGCCGCTGATGATAAGTGTATTCCCATTTTGTATCGTCGGGGTTATCGGCATTGCGGACACAGTGATCTTTGATACCTTCGATAACTTCCAGAACGTATTCCTGCAAATCTTCGAGACCGCCGGGCATGTCACGGTGAATCATCGGTTCCATGAGAGGATGGTGAATTACCACCGTCATAGTGCAATCTTTACTGGGTGGGTCCTCAGGTTTGTCGTATTCGGTTTTTATGTCACAACCCTTTTGATAGACTTCAAGCAGGGATTTTTCCCAGGCTTCCGCCAGGGATTTACCTTCGACGAATAGGACCGGAATTTGTCCGTTCATGAGTGCTCCTTTACATTTATATCTTTTGAAATTTGCAATAAAATGTCTCGATTGAATCAGCCATTTTTCGGCACTTGCGCAGTTGTAAAAAATACGAAAATGACTACCGCGGTTTGATTCGGCAGCAAACTCTTTAAAGCGACCTGCGACGAATTCCGGAGAGAGGACCAGGGCAACTTTCAAATGGTAATTGACAAATTTTTGCAGAATCATCCCCAGCTGACCGGATTTCAGATCGAAAAAATCGGCAGGCAGATTTTTCGGATACAGCAGTACTCCAACAGCCTCCTGTTCGCCGCAGAATCCGATGACATCAATCGCGTCACGCTCATTTGAAATCAACGGCTGGTCCGGTAATCCGGTGATATATATTTTCCCATTTTGGTTTTTCACATGCATTAAATCAACCTTTTTCAATTGGTAAGTATTTTAAGATTAATTGAGCATGAATTCAATACGCAATTACGGTCACGGCACGGAAAATATCATAATGAGTGGGAAAATAGAGTAGATTCTTGAATGTGCACAGAATGACAGTATGAGAAGGATAGAATTAACCCATCCATATCTCGGGATTATCACCCCGCGTAACAAACGGGTTAAAACCCGGGATGGGTGCGTGGTCTTAATATCCACGGCTGCCGTGGCAAATTCATACTCTTCGATCATATCATCATCTCCAGGGAAACTCATGAGTAGCCCCGAGTTTTCCCATGGGGATCCTCCAATGGAGTCCTGCGTGACCTACGGGGCAACTCGGGGGATGAAAGAATTCCCAAAAATAATCGGGGATTTATCCCTAAAAGACATTCTCCCACAATTCGATCAATCAATTTTTTACGGTCATATTCTTTTCTGAAAACACCTTGCCAATTTCGCTGCATTGTTGTAAACTTTTTGAAATATGAGCAAAAAAAAGACTTTATATCTGATAGACGGTTCCGCAATTGCGTACCGTTCCTATTTTGGCATGATCCGCAATCGTCTGACCAATTCCGCCGGACAGCCGACGGGTGCCGTCTTCACTTATATCAACTCGCTGCTCAAATTGATCGAGGAGGAACAGCCGGATTATATCGGGATGGTGTTTGATGCCCCGGAGAAAACCTTCCGGCATAAAATCTATGAGGATTATAAAGCTACCCGGGAAGCAATGCCCGACGAACTGGTGTCGCAGCTGCCCTATATTCACAAAGTCACCGAAGCGCTGAACATCCCGGTGATTATCCGCTCCGGCTATGAAGCCGACGATATCATCGGTACTTTGGCGAAGCAGGCGCGGCAGCAGGGTTTTCAGGTCTATATGGTTACCGGTGATAAGGATTTCATGCAGCTGCTCGAACCGGATATTTTCGTTTACAAGCCTGCCAGCGGTCAGAAAGCGGTCGAGGTGATTGATGTAGACGGCGTTGTAGCGAAATGGGGTGTACGACCGGAGCAGATTGCCGATTATCTCGGGCTGATCGGCGATACTTCCGATAATATTCCCGGTGTAAAGGGGATCGGCCCGGCGAAAGCCAGACCTCTGCTGCAGGAATTCGGAAATCTGGAGAATCTAATCGAGAATGCCGATAAAATCGGTAATCCCAGAGTGCGCGATCTTATCAAGAACAGCGCCGAAGAGGCGCAATTTTCCAAGTTGCTTGCAACCATCAAGACCGATGTACCGGTAAACATTGACATCGAGAAGTTACGCTCTCAGGCGATTAACCGGAACGAACTGATCAAACTTTTTGAGGAGTTGGAATTTTACAGTCTGATAAAAACCTTTAGCGCACCGAGTAAATCTGAAAAAGCCGAGAAGGATTACCGTACGCTCAAAGAGCGGGCAGAAATCAAGAAATTGACAACAACTATAAAAAATGTCAAACTGCTCTCTGTCGATCTGGAGACCACTTCCACCAGCCCGATGTCGGCGGAGATTGTCGGTGTCTCGCTGGCGTGGGAGCCGAACAGAGCGGTCTACATCCCGATCAAGTTTCCCGCCGCCCAAAAATCACTTTTTGGCGCGAGTGATAACAGCGAATTTCTGGAACTGCTCAAACCTGTTATGGAAAGCGAGTCGGTTTCAAAATGCGGTCAGAACCTGAAATATGATATGCTGATTCTGAAGCGCTGCGGAATCGAACTGAAAGCCGTGGAATTTGACACCATGATCGCGGCTTTTCTGATTCAGCCGGATTCCCGGTCCTATAAATTGGACCGGCTGGCGCAGCAATATTTGAACTACACCATGCAGCCGATTGAGGAGCTGATCGGGAAGGGTAAAAATCAGATCACCATGGATGAAGTGGCGGTGGAGAAAGTTAGTTTTTATGCCGCTGAGGATGCCGACGTGGCGCTGCAACTGGTACCGATTTTACGGGAGAAATTAAAAGAGGATCAAACCGAGGAAATATTTAAGAGTATCGAGATGCCGTTGATCCCGGTTTTGATGCAGATGGAAGAGAACGGCGTCTATCTGGATACGGATTTTATGAAGCAGATGTCCAAAGACCTTTCAAAGCAAATTGAAAAATTGACCGATCAAATCTATTTTGAAGCAGGTCTGAAATTCAATATCAATTCTCCCAAACAATTGGCGGAAGTGCTCTTTGATCATCTGGAACTCAGTTCTGGGCGAAAACGCTCAACCGCCGTCAATGTATTGGAAAAATTGCGCGATGAACATCCCCTGCCGGGTCTGATCCTGGATTATCGCACGCTGGCAAAGTTGCAAAACACTTACGTGGATGCGATTCCCCAGCTGGTCAATCCGCAGACCGGACGGGTGCACAGCTCGTTTAATCAGACGGTGGCTTCGACCGGACGATTGAGCAGCAGCGATCCGAATTTCCAGAACATTCCAATTCGCACCGATATCGGACGGGAAATCCGCAAAGCCTTTGTGCCACAAAAGAAGGGCTGGAAAATCCTGTCTGCCGATTATTCGCAAATCGAATTACGCATTATGGCACACCTCTCCAAAGACCCGGAGCTGATCAAGGCTTTCAAAGAGGATGTGGATGTTCATACCCGGACGGCGGCCCTGGTTTACGGTGTTCCCGAAAAAGACGTATTACCGGAGATGCGACGGGTGGCAAAAGTCGTCAACTTCGGGATTATGTATGGCGCCGGTCCTTTCAGGATGTCCGAGGAATTGAAAATTCCAATGGAAGAAGCCCGCAAAATCGTTGATCATTATTTCAATACCTATCCTGGCATTAATAATTACATCATCAACACTCTCAACGAAGCGCGTGAAAACGGTTTTGTTAAAACTCTTTCGGGGCGCTTGCGCTATGTTCACGATATCAACAGCAGCAATAAGAATATCCGGGATGCCGCCGAGCGCGCCGCCATCAATATGCCGATTCAGGGCACGGCAGCGGACATGATCAAAATCGCCATGATCGGGATTCACAACCGGATGGAGAAGAAAAAACTCCAATCAATGATGATTCTTCAGATTCATGATGAACTGCTGTTTGAGGTTGCCAATGATGAGTTGGAAGTGTTAAAATCTATCGTCAAAGAGGAAATGGAGGGGGCATTGCCGCTCGACATTCCGGTCAAGGTAGATGTGGGAATTGGAAATTCATGGTATGAGGCACACTAGTGGAAGCATCAATTACATTAAAAAATGTCAGTAAACATTTTCAAAAAAAATATGTCCTTAGCGGCTTAAGCATCGGTATCGAAAAGGGTTCGACCTTTGCAATTATCGGGCGTAACGGTGCGGGGAAATCAACGCTGTTGCGAATCTTGTCAACTATTATGAAGCCGGATAAAGGTGTTGTGTATATTGACGGGAAAGATATAACTGCGAGTACCAAAGAGGTAAAAAGAATCGTTGCCTACCTGCCGGATCATGATATTCACGATCCCTGGCTGACCGGCAGGGAGAATCTGCTTAAACGGGCAGCCTATCTGGGATTCCCAAAAGAGAAATTTCAAAGTGTGGTAATGCCGGTTGTCAAAATGTTCGAATTGGAAGACGAATTGGATCAATACCCGGTTACTTATTCGAAAGGCATCAAACGGCGCATGGATATTGTTCAGGTTCTGATCGGTGATCCCGAAATAATCATTTTTGATGAACCTACTATGGGACTGGATTACTACACCCGTTCGATTCTGTTTCGTTATATCCTGGAGCATAAAGGCAGGAAGACCTTCGTATTGTCATCCAACGAATTTTCTGAAATTCAGACCATTGCCGATCGCTGGATCGTCCTGGATCATGGCAGGGTCCGTTTTGATGGCACTCTGGAGAATATGGTTGCCCAAATCGAATTGCCCTTCTTTGGCAATATTGAATTTCAACAGGGTGGTGATTCACTGATTGAATCATTTAGATCCATCAGCGAGATAAAAGAGATTCGAGATATGGGAAAAACAATTCAGATTGTGACCGATAATGTCCTGGATTTTGTCAATGTGCTGAAAAAGATTGATCTGAGCGAAGTTCTCTCTATCTCCGGTAGTTCGATTCATATCGAGGATTTTCTCGAAAAACTCACAGGCGGGGGATATTGAGATGAAAAACGTTGTCAGTATTCTGTTATCGGAATTAAAGCCCAAGCCGGTGCGCGCCAGCATCGGCACCCTCATCAACATTTTAGTGAGCCTGCTGCTTTATCTGGTGCTGTCCATCGGTCTTGGATTATTATTGCCGAGAATCCAGTTAATCGAAACAGAGTTATGGATGATTCCGGGAATCATCGGTTTCATTACCGGGATCATTGCTTTCAATATTGCGCTGCAGGATTCATTTCATTACAGTTATAATCCCGGGCTGACCGATCAGCTATTGTCCTCGCCGCTTTTATGCCGCCAGGTTTTCCTGGTAAAATCCCTGATCTATCTGTCGAAATCCTGCGGACATCTGATTCTGAGCAGCCTTGTATTGCTCATTGTCAGCGGATTACAGCTCAATTTAGGCTGGTTGATCCTGTTTTGGCTCTATTATATTATCGGTCTGATATCCATTAATCAATTCGGGATAATGGCGGGGATTATTACCACCAACCTGAAGATTCGCAGCGAATTCACCATTATTTTCGTGATGATAATTTTTTTAGTATGCGGAGTCATAGTTCCTTCTCATCAATATTCAGGAATCGTCGGTCAAGTCATTCACTGGTTTCCGGTGACCGTCCTTTTAGAGGGTGGCAGAGATATTCTCATTTATCATTCCATTGATAAAATCAATCTGATTTACCTTGCTCTTTTGGCGGTTCTGGTCTATTTCAGCGCCTATTTTCTATACAAAAGACGGAACTCCCGATGAAAGCCTATCTGGCGGGCGCAATCGAACATGCGCCGGATAAAGGTCGGGCATGGCGAGACGATCTGGCTGCTTTTCTTAAAACAGAATTCGGACATGAATCCTACAATCCACATATCGAGGAACCGAAAATCCTGACTCCGGCTGAGCGCACGCAGTTTCGATCTCTGAAGACGGAAAACCTGTCCGAATTTCAGAAAATCGTCCGCAAACTGATTCGCAACGATATCAACTCGATTATAACGGAAATTGATTATGTCATCTGCCTGTGGGACGAGTACGCAGAAAAGGGTGGTGGAACCTACGGGGAACTGACTGTTGCGTTTTATCAAGGAATTCACGTCTATATGGTGACCCCGCTGCCGCCGGAGAAGATCAGCGGTTGGATTTTGGGCTGCACGACGGAGTTTTTCAAAGACTTTGATGAACTAAAGAAGTTTTTGAAAGCAAGGTTTCTGGATAGTTGATACTAGATACTCGATACTAGATGATTGAAATGAAAACAGATAAAAATGAGTTATAAGAAGTTAGAAATTTGGTACAGGGCGAGGGATGCTGTAATTTCTATTCATAATATGACAATTAAACATCTTCCCAAATTCGAACTATATGAGGAGGGAAGTCAAATACGCCGGTCAATTAAATCAGTAAAATCTAATATTGTTGAAGGATATGGTAGGAGGCAATACAAAAATGAATTTATTCGTTTTTTAATATATGCTTTAGCTTCAAATGATGAAAAGATAGATCATCTGGAAACTTTATTTGAAACAAATTCTCTGGAAGATGAAGTTTTGTATAATGCAATTCATGATCAATTAGACATTTTAGGACGAAAAATCAATCTGTTTATTCAAGCGGTAACAAAAGGACACATCAGTGTACGATAATCCAGCATCTAAAAACCAGTATCCAGAATCTACCACTCCATACACCGTCGCCGAAATCCACCTAGACCACCTGGTCCATAACCTGAATCAAATCCGTCGGAAAGTATCACCCGCCGACGTGATGTGCGTGGTCAAAGCCGATGCCTATGGGCATGGCGCCATCCCGGTGACAAAATGTCTGATTAAGGCAGGTGTGGCGAATTTTGCCGTTGCGCGCTTATCCGAAGCGCTGGAATTGAAGAACGCCGGGATTGAAGAAAATATTCTGATTTTCGGCAGCCTGTTCCCCGACGAGATCGAAGTCGCTTTAAAAAACGGTATCCAGGTAACTGTAACCGATTACGTTGATATTCAGACAATTCGGGAAATCGCGGTTCGGAATTCTATCCATGCGACCGTACACCTGAATATTGATACCGGCATGGGGCGAGTCGGGATACCCTATGATAAAGCCCGCAGCGCTATTATCGAAATGATGAATATTGACCAACTAAAATTAGCGGGGATTTATACCCACTTTGCCACTTCCGACGAAAAGGATAAAACCTATTCAGAACTACAATTACAGCGTTTTAATGGAGTACTTGACGGTTTGCTCGAACAACTTCCTTACCGTCCGATGATTCATACTGCCAACAGTGGTGCGATTCTTGATTTGCCGGAGGCAAAATTTGATCTGGTGCGGGCGGGGATTTCACTCTATGGGCATTATCCCAGTCTGGTTACTTCAGAATCCATTCCGCTGAAGCAGGTGATGACTTTCAAGACGCATGTCGGGCTGGTGCGCCGCTTGCCCGCCGGCAGTTCGGTGAGTTACGGGCGAAAGTATATTACTCGGCAAGAGACGTCAATCGCCGTGCTGCCTGTGGGTTATGCCGATGGAATTCCCCGGGCAATGACCAATAACGCCGACGTTCTGATCAACGGGAAACTTTACCCGGTCGTCGGAATTGTTACCATGGATCAGGTCATGGTAGATGTGGGAGACGACCCGGTGAAAGTCGGTGATGAGGCGGTTTTCTGGGGCGATACGAAGCAGGGCAGCCTGCAAGCCACCCAAGTCGCCCGGCGCATTGGCACAATTGCCTATGAGCTCTGTTGCGCTGTTACGAAGCGGGTGCCGCGGGTGTATCTCGGCGGTTAGGATATGTCAACATTTTCTCCCAATACGAGGAATCCGCTCCGGCTTTGGTCCACGGCTTACCACGATGGAATACTCCTGTCGGAATTCCACCGGGCAGGGATCTCGTAGTAATTCATCTTCATCTATCTATCATTTTCTGACAAACTTATGAATAGCCCCGGGCTTGAGCCCGGGGAAAGAAAGAGCAGCCCCAAAAAGGGGTTTCAACCCCGAATAACAACCGGGTTAAAACCCGGGCTGGGCGCGGGGTCTTTTGAACCACGGCTTAAAAGCCGTGGCAATTCATACTCTTTGATCTCATCACCATTTCAAGGAAAATCATGAGTAGCCCCGAGTTTTCCCATGGGGATCCTCCCATGGAGTCCTGCGTGACCTACGGGGCAACTCGGGGATGAGGATGACAAACCCAAAACAGGGGTTTCAACCTTGCATAATAAAAGCCTAAAGCACAGCGTGTAATTCTGAGGGAAGAATAACCGAAGAATCTGTATTGGTAAGTCGATTACTCAAGGTGTTAGATTTTGCTTAGCAGATTCTTCACTGCGTTCAGAATGACATGTAAAATAAAGGGGTTTCAATCTTTAAATGAATCGGGTTAACCCGGTGGAATATTCCTTTGGTATATCAGCGGCTGGGATAACTCGCTCAACTATCAGACCGATTATCACCGCCGTCAGGATTGTCAGACTCAGGCGCATCAGCATGAAGCGGAAACCAAGAAACTGGATTTCCAGCAGTTCCTGCGGAATTTTGATGCACGCCCAGGCAGTCAGAAATACACTGATATTTGAAAGGCTTGCTCCTTTTTGACGCAGACCTGCCGCCAGGGGGAAGGCGACATAGAGCGGTCCCGTCGGTAGCGCGCCCAGAAAAAGCGCCAGCATGATGCCGCGCCCGCCCGCGGCTTTACCCAGATATTTCTCCACCATCTCTTTTTTGACCCAAACGGAAAAAAGTCCCATCAGGATCAACACGGCAGGTAAAATGAAGACCATCTCCCGGGTCACCGACCAGGCCGATTGCAATATCCGTGGGCGAACATCCGGGAAAATGCTTCCGACAGTAATAGCGAGAATCATTAAAAGCATGACAATCAGCCACTCGCGCAGAGAACTTTGTTTTTTGTCCGATGTTTTTGCTGTCATAAAATCATCCCCATCAGCCAGCCGATGAGCAGAGCGGCGACAAAACTCAGCCCGTTACGCAGCAAGGCAAAGCGTTTGCCCAGTTCTCTGATTTCCAACGGCAAGGTCACAACGCCAATCATGGTCAGAGTTGTAACAAAAGTAGCGATAATCCCGACAGCGACGCCGGCTTTCAGCAACGTGCCGGTCAATGGAAAGGCGATGATGGAAGGAATGTGCAGGATGGTTCCGGCGAGTCCGGTAACCAGCAACCCTGTCCAGCCGGAACGGGCGTTGAGCCAGGCGGACAATCGCTCGGGTGTTGCCAGTCCCAGAATCAATCCGATCAATACGACAACCATCAGAATAGAGGGCAAGATCTTCATAAACGAGCGCCAGGCCATCACAAGCGCCTGCCGGGCTTTATTGCGATTGATAAACCAGGTGACGACCAGACAGCTCAGGGTCAGCAGATTGATCAGGATAGCTGTTTCACTCAGGGACAATTACCTCATTTGACTATGTATGTTCATCCGAATTGTACTAAAAATAGAAACGAAACCACAAATCCAATTTCCGTTTATATTGCCGGCTGCCGTATTCGGTGCCGGATTTACCGATCAGGAAAGCAGGCCAGCAAAGAAATTCAAAATTGGTTATGGGTTTATAACTCAGGGGAATTCCGATTACCGCACTCCGGTCATTCAGGTTTAAGATTGTATAAACGGACGGTGTGAAATAGATCCAGCCGAAAGGTTCCGGCCAGGATATTTTTAAATACATATAATCCTGCATCAGGTTTATACTGCTGAAGCCGGCTTTCTGAATGTTCATCGCCTGGGCGATTTCGTCCGGATTGCCGGAGGCGGCTGCGTTTTGCAGGAAATTGTAGTAATTGGTGAATTCACTTTTTGTCAAACCCACTTCATTCCGGTAATATTCCAGGATGGATGTGATATTCCAGCGGTTCAGCCATCTCAAACCCAGCAGCCAAACGACGCCGTCAAGGTATTCGGATTTAAGTATTTTATCGGACTCGGTGAATTTGATCTGATCATAAAACCGGCTGTATTCGCCATGGATTTCCAGATTGGGAGAAACATTTCGCGAAAAGTCGAAGCCCGCCCGAACGGGATTCACCCGGCTATAGTACCCAATAAAATCAAGATCTGTATCCCAGATTAATAAATACAATCTGGCAGCCAGGTCCGTGTTTTGGAATTCGTATATCTTATTGTTGACCGATTCTGCTGCGGGTAACATGACCAGTTCAAAAGTCGCGTTATTAACGGAAGAAAGATTAAGACTCTTCGCCAATTCAAAATTCATGGACAATAATCCGGATTGTGCCAGTTCGGGATTTTCCGGGTCTTTCAGGGAATTGACATAGCCCACAGGATTGAAAGCGTAACCCTTACCCCAGTTATAGCGACGTTTTCCCAATAAAAATTGAGAGTTGATCGTCAGATTCAAATTGGCATATAACTCATAGAGACTGACATTGATTTCACCATTATGGGAATAGTCAGTAAAAGTCCGGAAGTGAACACTGATATCTTTGGTCTGATAATCACCATTCAGGTAAAATCCCATGCGGTAGGCTGCCAAAAGATTCTCTATCGATTGATTTGTATACTGCAACTGAAAAATCGGAGAATTTGGACGGCTTTCGAATAGGGAATATTTACCATCGAGATTGCCGCTGAGCTGCATCGTCTCAGGGGGCTGATCATCGGGGATCGTAAAGTCATATTCTCCCGCCTCGGCAGTAAACCAGAACAGAACCAGCCAACAAAAAACCAGCTGTGATTTCATTTTCTCAGGCTTTCAATTCTTGACATATAGTTCATCGTAAATACTTCGTCGGGGAAAGTTCGGGATTTGACCTGCGAATAAACCATAACGGAACGGTAATCTTTATAAAGCGGGCTGTGGGTCTCAATCACGGAGGGTCGGACGATACCGCCGCCGAAATCCCTGGTTTCTTTAAATTCCAGGGTTTTGATCAGCATACCGCTGGCGGAATAGCATTCAATTTTTACGAGGATTTCATCTTTTGTCGCCCACATTTTTAAACGATCGTAAGCCACTGTGTTATTTTTGGCTTTTAAATTCAGAATATAGCCGCCGGTGTCAGTATCAAGCTGTTCAACATCGTACTCCACATTGTAATCAACCTGCATGATATCCGCATTGTTAAAAATGCCGCCTGTCACCGATTGAAGACTTGTGATTCGAATGGGTTTACCGACATTGGGGATATAGAGCCACATATTTTCGCCAAGCCGAAGCGTCGTTCGACCTTTTTCACTGGCGGGTGAAAGGAACAGCATCACCATTTTGTCCTTACCTTTTTTGACGGTATAGACGATGAACTCCTTCTGCCTGCCATTGGGTTCGATATTGATGAGTTTGCGGTATGCTTCATAACTCTCGGGCATCAGCTTATCGTCAATGCGCTTCAGCAATTCATTGCCGTTCTGGGCAAAGACAGTACTAATAGTAAAAAACAGCAAGCTTATTGTAATTATCTTAAATCTATTTCGCATTGGATATTCTCCTCGGTTAAACATGTCTCAGCGCATCCACCGGTTCCATACGGGCGGCTTTCAGCGCCGGTTGCAGACTAGCCAAAGCGGAAATGAGCACGACGGTGATCACGCTAAAGAATGTCTCTGCGACCGGAATTGCCGGTGCGAGTGAAAGTGTCATCATTCCGAACTGGAAGTTAATTTTAACGGCATTGATGATCAAAATAATCCCGATACCGACGCCTTTGCCGATCAGGGCGCCTAATATTCCCAGCATTAAACCCTCAGTCAGGAAAAGAGCCAGTATTTTTTTCGGAAGTGTGCCAATGGAAGCCAGCGTGCCGATTTCACCGATCCGTTCATAGACTGACATCATCATAACATTTAAAATGCTGATCAGGACAATGGAGACCAGGACGATCCGGACGACCACGATCAGCAAGGTGACAATTTTCGAAATGCTGGCAAAGGGCGACAGTTCTTCCCAGGTATGAACCTCAAAAAAAGGTTTAGCGGTTTTTTCGCCTGGTATGGGTTCCAGTTGGGATTTTAACTCCAGGGTGATTTGGTTCAGGCGGTCAAAATGGTTCAGTTTGATGGCGATTTCGGTGATTTCAGCCGTTTCGATCCGCAGTAAAGCGCGGGCATCTTCCAGATGAATATAGCCGTCCTTGCCCGCTGGTCCCAGGATGTTTTCTGATATGCCTGCGACTTTGAAGGTCATGCCGTTCACCGAACCTTCGTTGTTAGTGGCGACCAGTACAATCTCATCGCCCAGTTTGACGTTCAGGCCTTTGGATATATTCAAAGGGATCACAATCGAACCGGGGGTGACGAAAATTTCCGGATTGGTTTCGCCTTCTTTGATCCTTTCGACCAGATCAGTACACACCTGGCTCTCTTTTTCCGGATGAATGGCGGTGAAGCGCATATTGGTTGTTTGGCTGAAGTTGCTGACCATGGCGCTGAAGCGGATTCGTTCCGAATAGGCTTTCACATCCGGATGATTATCCAATAGTGATCTAACTTTGTGGAGATTGGGTTCGGAAATGGTGAGATCGAGCGGAAGATTATCAATTGAACCGACGTAGCCATGCTTGTGAATTTGAAGATCACCGAGATTGGAATTGGTCAGGATTCCGATCACTTCGCTCTTGAATGAATTGCCGATTGCGCTGAATATGATGACCAGCGCTACTCCAATGGTAATAAGTGATGACGTTAAGAGAGTTCGGCGGGTATATCGGCGTAAATTCCGCCAGGCGATTTTAAGAATACTGATCATTTTAATTTACCTCCCTGCTGACAGGATTTTCCTGCGTTTTGGTAATTAGTCCGTCTTCCATCGTCAAGACGATCTCGGCTTCACCAACGATTTTCGGATCGTGGGTTGCGAAAATGAAGGAGGTATCAAATTCCGCCTGCATAGCGTGCATAAGTCCAATGACCTTGTACGCCGTGTGATGATCAAGGTTGGCGGTCGGTTCATCAGCCAAAACCAGTTTTGGTTCGGTCACCAACGCCCGGGCGATGGCGACGCGCTGCTTTTGTCCGCCGGAAAGCTGCGCCGGAAATTTATCTTTTTGATCGCTCATGCCGACCTTTTCCAGCAAGTCGAGAATTCGTTTTTTACGCTTGTCTGCTGGGATATTCTGCACCATAATCAACGGGTACTCGACATTTTCATAGACGGTCAAAACCGGGATCAGGTTGAAATTCTGAAAAATAAAGCCGATGTTGTCACCCCGGAATTTGGCGGCCGTTTGACGATTCAGGCGGGTGATATCCGAACCCGCTACCAAAACACGACCATCCGAGGGTTTATCCAGACAGCCGATTAAATTCAGTAAAGTGGTTTTTCCGCTGCCAGAGGGACCCACAAAGGAAATAAATTTTCCCGGGTTGATACTCAGGTCAATGCCACGCAGCGCCGGAACGTTGACCTCGCCGCTGAGATAGGTTTTTTTTACGTTTTCAAGTAGGATAAGACTCATTGTTGCTACTCCTTTTTCATTTTTTCCTATTCTGATAAAAAGCGGTTTAAATAAACGATTTTTGACTGAATATTCTCCGCCCACTGATCCAGATAGCTGATGCCTTTGGGAGTTATGGTGTAGATTCTTTTTGCAGGTCCCGGTTCCTCAGTCTGCCAGCTGGATTCCACACAGGTTTCCTTTTCCAGTTTCCGGAGAATCCGATAAATGGCGCCGATATCGGGTTTAGTCGCCATTAGTTGTTTCTGTTTTAAATTTTCGATGATTTCATAACCATAGCCAGGCTTTCTGTGTAAGAGCAACAGGACATAAGGTTGTAAAAAAAGCGGCGTCCTTCCGGTAGGGTGTCCACATTTGTTTTTGTCACACATTAATTTTCCCTTTTTGACTTAATCTATATATGTTTAATACATATACAAGATATACTCAGTGTATGCAAATGTCAAGAAGCATTGTGAATCACTACTTAATACCGGGCTTAATCCACCGGGGACTGAACCCGGAAAAGGAAAAAACATAACATAACTAACTGAGGTCATGAAGTAATCTGAAATATATTCCGATATTTTTTACTGATGGAGACCAGCATCAGCATGACCGGGACTTCGATCAGGACGCCGACGACGGTTGCCAGTGCTGCTCCGGATGAAAGCCCGAAGAGCATTGTGGCGGTGGCAATCGCCACTTCGAAATGGTTGGAAGCGCCGATCATGGATGCCGGCGCAGCGTCTTCGTAAGAGAGTTTCAGCCAGCGGGAAAACAGAAAGTAGCCGATACTGTATATAAAAATCGTTTGAATGAACAGCGGAACGGCGATCCAGAAAATCGTCAGTGGATTCCGGACAATAATTTCACCTTTGAAAGAAAAAAGCAGTATCAATGTTACCAGCAGTGCCACGGTGCTGACCGGCGTGAGAAAGTGAATAAATTTTTCATTGAACCACTCCAGCCCATTGGACTGAATAATCCATTTGCGGGAAAAATAACCGGCGATCAATGGCAATGCTACATAAATACCGACGGACAACAGAATCGTCTGCCAGGGAATCGGCATGGCATTGACACCCAGCAGGAATCCGCCCAACGGCGCATATAAAAAGAGCATGGTCAGCGAGTTGATCGCCACCATGACAAGCGTTAAACAATCATTGCCTTTGGCTAAATAACTCCACATGAGAACCATAGCTGTGCAAGGCGCGATACCCAGCAAAATTGCACCGGAGATGTAACTGCGCCAGAGTTCAACCTCCTGACCGGATTTGATG
>DSAS01000169.1 GCA_011046365.1 Fidelibacterota bacterium | reverse complement strand
CTATATTAGTATTGGACACCTACCGACTAATTTTTACAAAAGTAATATATCAAGACCAAATGGAGTTGTTACAAACGTTTCTATTGATCAATACTACGTAAATCGTACTTATCTTAAGAAAATACGATTTGAGACTGCTTATTACAATTATGCTATAAATATTTCTTTTTTTTCATTCTTGATGTTATTTGCATCGAATGAATCAATATTAAACATGTTTATAAAAAATATAAATTTTCCTATAACATCGTATTTATTGTATGATAATGGTTTGGAATATCCGAGCGGAGGGATCGGTTTTTTTAGTAATTTTTTTACAAGAAGAGGTTTTCAAAATAGTAAAATCGAACTAATAACAAACTTATTTACTTCAATAAACCCACTCAATTGGCATGAAAAACAGATGAAGATAGCTCCAGGAATTATATTCTTTCCCCAGCTGTTAATTAGATATCGGAATTTTCATATCAATTTAGAATTGTTTGGCTCTTATTCATATGGAATTAATAATTCAAAGAAATATTATAGGATGTATCCTCGTATTCAAGTTGGATATTCGCTGTTTTGCTCAAGTTATAAACTGAAAAACGATTAGGTTACAATTCCAAAGAGATATTCTGGTTCAGATGGAAAATGACTTTTAATGAATGGGTCCCCTCTAAAAACCTCCAATTACACTAATGGCATATTTGTCAAGAGTCGCGAAAAGGTGTCCCAAAAGTGGTCATGAAAAGTGTACCACTAAAAACCGATAGGGCAATTAAATTTTCCTCTGTAATAGAAGGAGAATTTAAGGCTTCGGATGGTCATTCGCCGAATCTGATTGCTCCGGCTGAGAACCGGGATAGTTCTCATAGTGTGCCACTTGTCGAAAAACAAGTACCCACTGACAACAAATTAAATGATCTTTATGCGGTAGCATTCGGGTAACTTATCGAGAGGCAGGTGAAGATATTCCATCTGCCTCTCTTTTTATCGTTAAGAATGACAAATGGAATCCTCTTCCGATAATGTGATCGCCCGGAAAATTGCATTGATTCTATCAGATACTAAAAATCATAGGTTTGAATATATTCGTAATATATCATATCCCCAGCCGGGAATCTCGAAGGAAATCTCTTTTCCGGCAGCTGTACAATAATCATTTCCCAACAGGGATTCCAGTTTGTTGACTACCAGCCAGTTGGGCAGGGTAAATGTTACCGTCCGTTTATGCGGGGATTTGCTGAATCCGACGATAAGGCGGTGTTCACGGTCGCCGCGGGAGTAGATCATCACATCTTTGTCGGTGTAGAGATTCAGATAATCGCCGCGGCGCAGGCAGGTGTATTCGTTGCGGAGTTTTGTTAATTGTTTAAATGCATGCAGCTGCTCGGTTTCCCATTCACTTAATTCATCATCAAAGCGCATCATGCGGCGGTTGTCGGGATCGTTGGCGCCGGTCATACCGAATTCATCGCCGTAGAATACGATGGGGACACCGGGGATCGTCATTAAGTAGCAAAAAAGAAGACGTTCTTTCAGGTAGGTCGCATATTCATCAACGGTTATCGGCGGTTCGCGGAACGCCCGCTCGACGCCGTTTTCGGCGAGGGTAAGATCACCTTCCAGCAGTGCCATGATCCGAACCTGGTCGTGACTGCCGATGATGTTGCCCATCAGGTTATTGTAGCCGTAGACGCTGAGCGATTTTTCGAGACCGGCTTTCAGTTCATTGAAATCGCTTTGCGGGTCGGTCATCAGGCGGCGGAGAATGAAGTATTGGTTCATGTTGAACTGAGCCTCCAACATGCCGTTATTGACATAGGATTTGATCAGGTCATCGCCGCCGAAGGTCTCGCCGATCTGATAGACGCTGAGTGCCCGGTGCGGGTTGATCCGGCTTTTCATTTTACGGGTCAGTTCGCGCCAGAAGATGTAGGGCACATGCTTAGTGGCGTCATGTCGGAAACCGTCTATGCCGGTTTCCTTTAGCCACCAGACGGCGTTATCGGTCATCGTGGACAAAGCCGCGGGTGAATTTTCGTAGTCAAAAGAGGGTAGGAAAGTATCAAACCAGGTGGTCAGGCGGTATTCATCCCAGCGGCGGATATTGTAGCTGCCGTCGGTTAATTCGTAGCTGCCAAACCAGTCCCGGTTTTCCTGAAAATAGACATGCTCGATATGCACATGATTCGAGACGAAATCCAGCAGGATTTTCAGTCCGTGCTGATGAGCAGATTCGACGAGATTCTGGAGTTGTTCCAGCGAACCAAAGCGCGGTTCCGTTTTCTTCGGGCTGACTGACCAGTAACCGTGATAGCCGGTGTAGTAGCGATGCGGTTCGGGATATTCCCGCCAGGCTTTGTCTGTGGTTTGATTCACCGGTGAAATCCAGAGAGTGTTGATACCGATGTCGTTGAAATAGCCGCTTTCGATTATTTTCGTTAATCCGGCAAAATCACCACCCTGAAAATTCGCCCGCCGATCCAATTCGGGATGATTTACCGGTCGGTCATTTTCAATGTTGCCGTTGGCGAAGCGGTCAATCATCAGGGAGTATATTGTCGCATCCTGCCATTTGAAATCGGCATTGTTGCCAGCTGGTTTGCCGTTATCCAACCAGACAGTGATGACATTGCCGGGTAGATTATTCCGGGTTGCTACAATTCTCAAAATGCCCTCTTTCTGACCGGAATTCAGGGTGCTTAGATCAACGCAGACCGTTTTTTCCTGCAGTTTGATATATTTTTTCGGGTAGGGCTGATTATTGATTAAGGCAATGTAATCGAGTACCTCGGCAGCGCCTTTTGTGTCCACGGCAAAAAGGAGCTTTTTCGGGTCGTTAGTCTGTAAAAAGTAGAGTCCCGGGATAGAATCAGCGGCACCCGATTGCACCTGCAGCAGTGAATTGAAATCGCCGAAACCGTTGTCTACTTTGACCGGATTTTCCAGATCGTAAATTTCCCGGTTGCCGATGACAAACTGGTATTCGTAGATGCCGTCGTCCAGGAGAACCGACCGGGTAAAGATGCCGTCATTATCGTCATCGGACATCGGCGTCGCGGTACGGCTCCAGTTGTTGAAATTGCCCATAACAAACACCGCAACGTCTTTTTCAGGGACGGCGCAGCGAAAAGTGACCTCGGTTTTAGTTTTGACGATTAGCGGCAGAACCAGCGGGACCCTGCCGTTTATAAACCGGATCAGACTCACGCCGGAAAAACCATCTTTCGGCGTCAATTTAAGCGAATTCTCCTCGGGAATGTATTCGCCGGAGATTTCGCGGTTCGGTTCGATATTCAGTCCATATTTTTCAGCATAAAAAATATCGCTGACAGGAATTGTCGTCGTTTCGCCGGGATTGATGGAAATGAATTCGATCAGATCGGTGGTGCCGTAGGGATTCTGTTGATTGGAGCATGTGGACAGGCATCCGATCAGCAGAGTAAAAATAAGCACTTGGATGGTGTGATATTGTTGCTCTGCCATAAAAATTCTCCGCTTATAATTCATACAGCACCATTGCCGAAATGGGCTTCAGCTCCAGGTTGGTCTGTGATACCGGTTCGATAATGTCCACCCCGGCGCTGGAGTGATCAGCCACCAATATCCATTTGCCTTTTGGAATGGTAAAGGTCTCGGGATGGTGGCTTGGGTTGACCAGCACCAGTATCCGGCTCCAGCGGTCTTTTGAATTTCCGCGGGTGATCTGATACGCCAGGCTGTTTTTCGGGACAGTATATTTTTTATTATCCAGAAACTGAACATTTTTGCGAACCTCTACAGCGCTGGTCATGCGCAGCATTGGATGTTCTTTGCGCAGTTGAATTAACCCTTTGTAATAATTGAAAATATCGAGATTTTCCTGTTTGTAATCCCAGCGTATTTTATTGATTTTATCGGGTTGGTTGTAGCTGTTGTGCGAGCCGAATTTTGTCCGCAACATTTCCTGTCCGCCGTGAATAAACGGGACACCTTGCGATGTCAACAGCAGCACGGCGGCAAGTTTATCCATGGCTTTGAGCTCGGTGTCGGTTAACGAACTGTCGCCCTCGGTGGAAGCGACCAGTTGATCCCAGAGTGTTCGCCCGTCGTGGCAGGCGACGTAATTGAGCACTTCTGTGGGTGAATCGGCAAAATCGTCAATGCTGCCCAGGATGCCCTTTTTTATACTTTCGGGATTTTTCCCGGTTTGAATATAGCCGGGATCGGTGTTGTACCAGGGACCTTTGAGGGCATCGCGATAATGGTCGTTGAAGACGGCGAATCCTCTGCCACGCTGAGTACCCTTAACAGTAGGAGTAATCGGTGTTTCGCCGGCGGTCCAGGGTTCACCGTAAATAAAAATATCGGGACGAATCGTGCGCAGTTCCCTAACAATCATCTCCATGGTTTCCAGATCAATCAACCCCATCAGATCAAAGCGGTAGCCGTCAATTTTGTACTCCTGGACCCAATATTTCAGTGATTCAATGATGAAGCGGCGTACCATTGGCAGCTCCGAGCGCACCTCGTTGCCGCAGCCGGACCCGTTCCAGTAACTGCCGTCCGGTTTTTCACGGTAGTAAAAATGAGGTACAATGCCGTTAAAATTGTAGCGGATTTCGGAATTGCCCTCGGCGGTATGATTATAGACGACGTCGAGAACTACTTTAAGACCCTTTTTATGACAGGAGTCAACCAGCTGTTTGAATTCGCGAATCCGGCTGGCGTCAGCCTGGCGGTTGGCATACCAGCCGTCGGGCGAATTGAAGTTGACCGTCATGTAGCCCCAGAAATAGTTGTTCACCGCATCATCGTGTTCAAAATCCTGAACAGGGAGCAGCTGAATAGTATTGACACCCAACTCCACCAGATGATCCAGTCCGGTCCTCAGGTCCGTGCCTGGCAGGCGGGTATCTTCTTCGGTGAATCCGAGATATTTGCCCTTGTGGCGAATACCGGAATTTTCGGCAATGCTGAAATCACGCACGTGGATTTCGTAGATAACGGCTTCGCTGATGGGGAATGAGGGTGGTTCGGCGATCGGGGTATCGTCGCGATACACCAGTGCCCGACCGTTATGGCTGGTCACACAGCGGGCGTAGGGATCAATGAATTCGAGCGCCGGCTTGTAGGCGGGATCCGGTCCGTTGACGGAATAGGTATAGTACATTCCGATTAGGTCTTCATTAATCGCAGCCGACCAGAGCCCGTTTTCTTTTCGTTCCAGGGCAATTTTTCTGGCATTGCCACCTTCGGCTTTCCCGTAGAGATTCAGAGTGACCGCCGTGGCGCCCGGTGCAAAGAGTGAAAAGACGGACTTTTCCGGCGAGTAGTTCAGTCCCAGCGGAGCATCAGTATGATAGTCTGTCAGAATATCCCGCAGAAAGAGATCGCCCGATTTATATCCGTTTGTGCTGATTTTACCGGGTAGATCGGAGGGGGATAGTTTTTCTTTTAGAACCAGACGAACCAGCCCGGAAGAATCGGCGGTTTCGGGAATAAGATGAATTGATTTAAATTGCTGAATCGTTTTTATCCGGCATTCCAAACGCGGCTTGAGAGTTGCCAGAGCCGTTTTTTGAATGGGGTGAGAAAAAACGATGGTAATGGTGTCCAGACCGTCCAGAAAGGCTTTTCGGAGGACTGGACTTGTGTCTGGTTTCTTGACATAGACCGTTGCATCGCCGGGCAACATCCAGACCTCTTTGGGCATAGAACGGCTCCAGCTGCGATTGGGATCGTCGCGGTTTTCCCAGTTTTTATACTTTGGCAGGAGATTGATACTGCCGCCCGGGGGATATTTTTCGATATCCAGAGAAAAAATGATGCCGAAGGAGTCACTGCCTGAAGGTTTTATCTCGACATTTTTTTGATCAACCCAGGTCCAGAGGGTCCAATCGGCATACTGATTGTCATAGCGGTGGTAATGAACTGTTAGGGTACTCATGGTTCGATTTCCGGTTTGGTTACAGTTACAAAGGGCAAAAAGTAGGGAAAACAGGCATGCAAATTTAAAATTTTTTGATAATCCGGCATCTGCTTTTCCTTTGTGCATGGTTATTCCAATCAATAACATAGTTTAATCCTTTTCACTTAGAAAATTTATTAAAATTCTGGTTAGATTGCCCAATTTTTTCAGCTCCGGTGCTATCCAATATCATATTCATTGGAAAAATTGAAAAATGTCCTTGTAACTCCCTTTTGAATTTAATATTTTAACGGAAACGTCGGCACGAGATTATGAAGAGATATTCCGGCATTAAAGCGATATTTACCACACTGCCCCTTCTTTATTCATTTGCTTTGATTGCAATTGAGCCTGATGCGCTTCCTGCGGACAGAGACAGAGAGGTTGTTTACATCGGTCCGCTTGAGATGGAAGCGATTCTCGTCGAGGGTGGCGACTTTGAGATGGGTGATAAATTCAATGTTGGCAACAGCGATGAACAGCCGGTGCACGAAGTTGCCCTTTCGGATTTTTATATCAGTGTGACGGAGGTTACGGTGAAGCAATACAAGGCTTTCTGTCTGGCAACAGATCGGGCGATGCCGCAGCAGGAGTCATACAGTAAAGATGACTGTCCGATTGTTTTCGTAACCTGGTTTGAGGCGCAGGATTTTTGTGAGTGGGTGGGTGGCAGTCTGCCGACGGAGGCGCAATGGGAATATGCCGCCACTTCGCGCGGACTGACCTTTAAATATCCATCGGGAAACGAGATTGATCACAGCCTGGCGAATTTTAGCGGTACCGGTAAGAAAGACCGCTGGAAAAAGCTGGCACCGGTCGCAAAATTTCCGCCCAATCCAATCGGTCTTTATGATATGGCGGGCAATGTCTACGAATGGTGTTACGATTATTATAAAAGTGATTATTACAGCCTGCCGGGCTATCAGGACCCGATGGGACCGGCGACAAGTATGTTTAAGGTGCTGCGCGGCGGTTCCTGGTACCACGACAAAGAGGAGATGCGCTGCTCCAACCGCTTTCGCTATATGCCTGTGGCACGGATGAGTTTTGTCGGATTCAGAGTCGCCTGGGACCCCAAGACCGCCCCGTTCAAACGCGGGCAGTCAAGTCATAGATAATCATTTCGATTATATGTCTGTCAAACAGAAATTGCCAAAGGTCAATAGCCTGGTTTTTGCGGTCGGTTTTACGGCAATAGCCGGACAACTGGCATTTATCCGCCTGATTACCCAGTCCTTCAGCGGCAATGAACTGTCCATGTGCATCGCCATTGGGCATTGGATGCTTTGGACAGGTATCGGCAGCTTGCTGGGAACCCGTTTCATCCGAAGAGACTTTCTGGTGAAAAACCTGTTTGGAGTCATAGCTCTTTACGTTACTCTATTGGTTATCACATCTAATCTGTTGCTGGTGTTTCGCCGGGTAATCGGGATTGAACTGAGTGAAGTCCTGGGGCTGGGACGAATATTTTTTTGGACCGGGTTAATGTTGCTGCCGTCGGCATTAACCAATGGTCTGTTCTTCCCTGTTTGTACCCGTTGGATTGACGATCTGAATATTGAGTATCCAATTCATCGGGTCTACATTTTCGAAACCGTTGGTTCGGCGTTTGGCGGAATCGTCCTCATTTTATTGGTAGCGGCGGGAATACGGACTGTTTATCTCATCAATCTGGTCGCTTTTTCCCTACTCATCGTTAGTGGCTGGATACTGCTGAAAATGAGAATATTTCGGATCCTGACAACTCTCACAGCCCTACTATTAATCGGGCTTCTGTCTGTTGCTGTCACACCCGCGATTGAAAGGGCGAAATGGGGTCTCTATCGGGTTCAAAAGATCAGAGAGTCACCGCACCAGGCGATTACCGCGTTATCCTATGCCGGCGGTCAATTCCTGTTTTCGAATAACGAACCACTCTGGAGTTTTGGAATCGAAGAGAACGCCGAAGAGGCGGTGCATTTTGCTTTACTGAGTCATCCTGAACCGCGTCACGTATTGATTATCGGTCCCTTATTTCAGGATATAACTGACCAGATAGTAAAATATCCATCAGTCGAGTCCATCACCTCGGTTCAGGGCGATGAAATCCTGGATAAATTCACCCGGCAGATTGCTTCAGAACAGCCGAACTTGGGTGTGGATGTCCGTAGAATCGTTAACGACCCGATCCGTTTCATTAAAAACAGTAAAGCGTGTTTTGATGTGGTGATTCTGAATATACCGCTGCCGGTGAATATTGCCTGGAATATCTACTATTCGCGGGAGTTCCTGATGCTCCTGAAAGACCATTTGCATAATCCGGCGGTGGTATCAATGTGCTTTCCGGGTAGTGAAACCTATCTGAACGACCATCAGATTCAATTTTTTAAAGTAATGGAGAACACCGTTCGATCGGTATTCGATCATTGCGGCTGGATTCCTGGTTTCACGATTCATCTTCTGACATCTGACCAGCAACTCCATCTCAATTTTGACGCCATCACTGCTGAGTTACAGTTCCGCAATATTAAAAATCAATATATTCAGAAGAATTACTTATGGGATCGTCTGTCGCCCATGAAAATGGATTTTTTACTCGACAGGATAGCACGTTGTGAAACCGGGCGGCTTAATTCGATTAAAAAGCCGGTGGCATTTTATTATAGTACGGTCTTATGGGATCAGCAGACCGGTGGACTTTTGAAGAGAATCTATCCCTGGTTTGAGGCGCGGTCGCCCTGGTTATTCGGTGTTCTGTTTTTCGTAGTGGGTCTGATAGTGATAATTATTCTGAATCGCTTGCAGCGGCAGGTTGTGACGGGTAAAATGATGATGGCTTTAGTGGGATTCTCTATCATGAGTCTGGAATCGGTTGTACTGATTGCGATGCAGAGTTATGCCGGTGCCCTATATTTACGCATTGCCCTGCTGAGTATGGCGTTTATGCTTGGTGCTGCGGCGGGTGCGGCTTGGCAGCGCCGTACGCAGCGTGCTCAAAATCGGCGACAGTTGCGGATTGCCGGTGCGGCTTTATTATTGATCAATATTATTTATGGATTACTGTTGTACCATAATTCTCTTATACTGAATTTTCCCGGGTGTCACTATCTGACATTATTCAGCTGTGGATTTATGAGCGGGATGATATTCCCGATTCTGAGCCAGCGGATCAAAAGCCTTTCTGCGACCTCTGCTGCTGGTGCGGGTGGTTCGATATATGCCTGGGATATTATCGGTTCCTGTCTTGGAATTTATATAACATCGGGGCTCATTATTCCGGTTTACGGATTAATGGCGGTGATAGCCCAGGTTACCGCGATTTTAGTTCTGCTGCTACTCGCTTTAATAAGTTTTCGTAGATAAGATATACTTTCTGAAGGTTGGATTATTTTAAAAAGGAGTGACGAATGACCGTCCGGTGGATTGTTGATAAAGGGAAAAAATCTACTTCAGCGTCTCGCGGTTGAACACCTGCGCTGAAAAAATGCTGATCTCCGTGTTTTTGTCTTTCCAGGCATCCGGAGGCAGCCCGGCTTTCCGGCAGGTATGTTGCAGAAAGGTCTCGCGGTCCCAGCCGTAGTCCGTTGCTACCTGCGGCAGTAGCAGACCCTGATAAAATCCCTGTTTGATAATGATGCCGTGTTTGCCGACCTTGATAATCGAGGGGTCGTCAATTTTTTCTGGTACAGTCAGAACGGAAACTTCCACTTCCAGATGCTTCAGTTCGGCGGGTGTCACCGGGTTGAAGCGCGGGTCACGCAGAGCCGCCGACTGGGCTACTTCGATGACGGTTTCATAAAGGGGATAAACCGGTAAAACATATCCGATGCAGCCCCGCAGCTGCCCGTGTTTTTTGATCGTCACAAAGGCGCCCCGTTTCTCTTTGCAGATGGGCGGGATGTCTTGCGGTTTCGGCAGTGGTTCGCCTCTGACGCAGGCGTGGATAACATCCTCTGCCAGTTGCAGGAGAAATTTTTGTTCCGCCTGGTTCAGAGTGCGGTTAAGAGGATTGGCTGATTTCATACTGGTTTCCTTTTTTGAAGAGCTATTCTCTTTGTAAAAAGCGGCAGCCATATAGCCGACGACCCGGGACTTATCGCCGAAGGGGACATCGCCGCTATTGGCATAATGCAGCAGTTCGACGCTTGTGTAATTATTCCTCTGGGCGGCGATCATTGTCGCGATAATTGGACCACCGCCGCAGGCTTCGACGGTTTTCGCCGTCAAACCACGGTAGAGTTTATCAATTGCAAAGCTCTCAACGATGTCCATGAATCGGCGGTCAAATTTTTTGCAGGTTTCGTAATCGTGATAGTGGGATAAATCGCTGGAGGCGACAATAAGCAGGTCATACGTCTTCGCCAATTCGCCCAGCTGTTGACCCAGTGCTTCGATAACATTCCGGTCCAGCGTACCGATTACGATCGGTACGATAGGAATATTTCCCAAAATAATCTGGAGAAAAGGCAGCTGCACTTCGAGACTGTGTTCGGCGCGACCGCTCATTCCGATGCCGTGTCCCTTTGATGAAACCTGAACTTCCTTTCCGGCTGCCGCTAATTTTTGGGCAATGGTTTTTTCAACGTTCAGCCTGCCCAGAGGCGTCAGGTAGGCGTCGCCGTCGTAGATTGAAGCGAAGTCGAAATAGTCCACATGACAGGGTGATATGACTACGACGGCGTCATACGAGTGCCCTTTTACGGCAGCATAACTGTATGCCGCCACCGGTCCGCTGTAGGGATATCCGGCATGCGGCGCAATTACCGCAAAGGGTTTCAGGGTGGGAATTTCACCCCGAACCGCCGCCAGATATTTGTCTACGGTTTGGCGAATTTCCGCGGCACTGTTTGGATAAAACAGACCGGCATTATAAGCGGGTCGCTCTTTGGCATTGCCGGTTTTGATACATGCAAACAGCATAGCACACACTCCAATAATGATAACGGTTTGAAAATCAAAAATTGCACCTATTTTTTTTAATTCTCTCAAGACCATATCCCGGGAATCAAAGTGTTACAGTGCGGACATTTGCCGTCTTTGAGACTGTTTTTTAAAATGGTATAACCTTTGCGAACTATCAGGTCGGTGCCGCAATTCGGGCAGACCGTATTTTCGTGAATGTGTCCCGGAACATTGCCGACGTAAACGTAGTGAATTCCGGCATCTCTGGCAATCTGAAAAGCCGTGTCGAGGGTTTTTACCGGTGTGGGCGGAAGGTTTTTCAGGAGATAATCGGGGTGAAAGCGGGTGAAATGCAGCGGAACATCGGCGCCCAGATTAGCGATGATCCATTTACACATCTTTTCAATCTCCGAACGGCTGTCATTCAGCGTCGGAATCAGCAGGTTGACCATCTCCAGCCAGATACCCTGAGATTTAATCTCTACCATAGTGTCCAGCACCGGTGTCAGTGAACCGGAGACCATGTCGTGATAGAAATTTTCCGAGAAGGCTTTGAAATCAATTTTGATTGCATCCAATACCCGGCATAGATCGCGAAGAGGTGTTTTATTGATATAGCCGTTGGAAATGTTGACATTCCGAATACCGCGTTCCCGACCGATGGACGCGGTGTCGAGGATGTATTCGGTGAAGACGGTGGGCTCGTTGTACGTATAGGCGATCGTCGGGATGGAATAGCGTTCTGCGGTTTTAACCAGTTCTTCCGGTGCCACGTATCTGAAATTCAAATCTTCAGGATTTGACTGCGCCAGATTCCAGTTCTGGCAGAATTTGCACT
Organism: Fidelibacterota bacterium; assembly: GCA_011046365.1. Taxonomy (GTDB): domain Bacteria; phylum Fidelibacterota; class UBA2242; order UBA2242; family UBA2242; genus B118-G9. Next base: position 8,487 of record DSAS01000169.1, on the reverse strand, counting down.
TCACATTACAGCCGCTGGTTGATACCGATAGCGCCGTGGTGCCGGGCAGGAGGTGAAACAGAGGTTTTTTTTCAATCGGATCGTTGTTGATGGCGGTCAGACGACCATAGATCAGGGTTTTGTACTGACCGCCTTGATTTTCCCGAACGCGGCAATAGCCCCGCTGTCCGGGCGGCACAATACACCGTCGCGGACAGAGTTCGCACCGCACGCGTTGATTTTCCAGTGCTTCCCAAAAGCGGGCGTCCCGTATGTAGGGATAATGATCATCACCCGCCCGGAGTGAATCGGTAAACAGTCGGGCAGACGCTACAGCTGCCAGACTTTTGATGGATAATTCACAGAATTCACGTCGGGAAATCATTTGAACAGTTATATCTTTGCCGAGATCAACTGAGCGACATTGATCAGGTAATTGTTTTTGTCCAGCAGATTGCGCAACGCTGAGACTTTGACAAAATAGGGTCCTTTATAGAAACAGACCAGTCCGGGACTCTCGCTGCCGGCGTCGCCGACATTGACCTGACTAAAAGACTGATAACGCTTATACAGTGCGCTGGCATCTTCACGACCCCGGGTTCTGAAAATCTCGACTTTCATTTTCATCTGGTCGGGTCCTTCAATTTCCTGGGCCAAAATCATTTTCAGCCCATAGCCGCTGTACAGATGGTAATTTTCTTTCAGATAATTGGCGTAATCCTTACCGGTACTCAATAATTGGTAATCCGTCATTCTCCAGCCCAGATAATCATTTTTTTTGATTAATAAACGCCGGGTGGACGCACAGGTAACAGCCAGCAGGCTGACAAAAAAAATAATAGCAAGGTTTTTTGCTTTCATAATCGGTATCTCTCTTCTCCTTCACGGGTTACAATAATCCCAGCCTCTCCTTCCAGAGGGCATTTGTTTTCACAAATTCCGCAACCGATGCATAAATCCGGCTCGACATAAGGGTAACCAATCAAACGCTTTTCTCCGGTTGCTAAATCCTCATATTCCTCCTCTTTCAATTTTATGGCTTTTTCAGGTAAAGGGCAATGCTCTTCACAGACAATGCAGTTTTCATTCAGGCGGTATGGGATGCAGCGATCGGTCAGAAAAAATGCAGTGCCAATTTTGACTTTTTGTTTTTCCGCCAGTTCAATGGGCTGAATGGCTTTGGTGGGGCAGATTTGTCCACAGAGATTGCAGTTGTATTCGCAATAACCGAGCCGGTATTTGGAGACTGGCGTCAGTAAGCCTTCGAGTCCGGTTTCGAGAAAAACCATCTGCAGACAGGCGCCTGAAGTGGCGCAGATCCGCATGCACTCTCCACAGCGGATGCAGCGCTCCATAAAATCATCTTCCGGCAGAGCACCCGGTGGACGCAGCCGGCGATCGGTCTTATGGGGATTCAGGGCACTCAGCGATAAGAACCCCGTACCCAGTAGTGCCGCAATCCCGGCACCGATGAAGGACCGTCGTGATAGATCGGTTGCGCTTCTCATCGCCAGCGGTGCCCTGAAACCGTAGCGGATAGCGTCGGTAGGACAGTCTTCCTGGCAGTCCAGGCAGAGAATACATTCCGATTTTTCGGTGTGAATATAATCGTCTTCAATGGCGTCCATTTTACATTTTTTCTGACAAACGGCGCAGGAGGTGCAGGCTTTTTCGGCGACAATTCGCTGAAACGGGCTGAATTTTGAGAGCAATCCCAATAGAGCACCAAGTGGACACAGGTTGCGGCACCAGAAGCGGCGGGAGATTTTTCTCAACGCCAGGATGGTGATGAAAATCAAAAAGGGCAGGAACAGGTTGGTAAACGTAGGTGTACCGAGCGGGAAAAACCGGATGGAGATGCTATCCTGGAGATTGAGAACGGTATCTGTGAGTAGATTCAGATCGTACAAACCGCTCAGGATGCCGTCGGTCACCAGATAGAAAAACGACATGCCGAAAATTCCCAGTGAGCGCCAGAGAATGGGCAATGGATCCAAATACCAGGAGATTTGTACGCCCAAAAGGGCGAAGAAAAAAATGGTAATCAGCAAGATACTTTTCAGCGGACGGTATCTGCGGGTGGAACGGTTTTTCTTTTTGGTAAAGAGTCGGTCGGAAATATCTATGGTTGTTCCCAGCGGGCAAATCCAGCCGCAGAAGGCGCGACCGAAAAGCAGGGGAGACAATAAAACCAAAAGAGCAATCAGAAAGACCGGATCGAAAAAACGTCCTGCGATTTGGGTTGCCAGGGCTGCCAGCGGGTCAGCCCACAGGAACAGTTCCGGCGGAATCCAGGGCTGGAAGGGGTAACCGGCTTGCAGGACGGTCAGGATAAAGAGCCCGAGAAAGAGGAGTTGAACGGTACGCCGCAGGGTGGTTTTCTGGATTTTTTTCATGTTTAAAAATTGTACTGTTGAGCCGGGAATTTATGGGTGTCAATTTCGCCCATTCCAGCCGCATGTGCCAGTTTCAGATAATCCATTGATTCCGGGTCGGTGCCGAAAATCCGGGCGCTCCAGGCGTCCACTAGAACGCGGTCAGTGCCGACGATCAGCGTATTCATTTCCTCCACATCGTTCAGATTGCCACCGGAGGGACCATTACGCCGCAGGACCCGGATGGCGTCTACAATGGTGAGGTCGGCGACGATCACGCGGTTGATGTCCACGATATTTTCGGCAAATGGGCGGTGAATCCGACCGCGATTGCCACCCAGCAAGCCCATCATATTTTTAAAACCGATCGTCAAGCCCGGCAGGGAGTGATGTTTGAGAATCGGCAGATTAATGATTTTGTCCACTTTAAACACCTCGGCATGGATCAGCCAGTGCTCCAGGCTCGTTGCACCGGGAATTTTCGTATCCACGAAATGACTGTCCCGGACAAAGCGGACATCGGCGCCGGCTTTCTCAGCATATTCTGGAATCTGAGTGTTTTTATAACAGCGCCGGGCATCATTGCAGGTGTTGTCTACAATCAAAACTTTCCTGGCGCCTGCATCCAGACAGAGCCGGACGACGGCGGCGACCAGCTCCGGATTCGAGGTAGCCGCATATTCCGGTCGTCTGTCCCAACTGATATTGGGCTTGAGTAAAATATAATCGCCTTCGGATACGAATTGAGAAATTCCGCCCAGCATTTCAAGGGCTCTTGCCACCATTTCCCGGGGCGATCCGTTTTTGACGATGACAACCCCGGGGGCGGATTTTGCTGCTAAAAGCGGGTTGCGGGCGATCATCCCGGCACCTGTTACCAAAGCAGCTGATTTAAGAAATGTGCGTCGGTCCATATATTCTCCTGATTTATCTTGAAAATAACAGTTACAGCTAAGGAATTCAAGAGATAAGATGAATTTGTGACCGGGCTGGAACGGTGTGATTTAATATATTTCATTTTTACTCGGGATGTGCTATATTTTAATCCAATTTTTAACCGTCTGTATTAATAATTGAACGAAAAATACTGATACGGATTGCGAAATTGTGAATCATGAATAGCCACAAGTCTGTCTGATCAGCAGATACTGGAGGAAAACATGGAAAATCCAACCAAAATAGCCATTATCGGTGCCGGAAATATTGGGAATTCGATTGCCAACGGTTTGATTCAGTCCGGGCAATTTTCTGCCGGCAACATCATCCTGACCCGTCGTAAAGTGCACCTGCTGGAACCGATGAAAGCAAAAGGCTTTGAGGTGACCGGTGATAATTCCGCCGCCGTCAAACAGAGCGAAGTCGTTATCATCGCCGTAGAACCGCATCAGATGGATGGCGTTCTGCAACAGCTGGCGCCGGAGCTCGATCCTCAAAAACATACCCTCATCTCGGTGGTTACCGGGGTGGAAATACGCCAGATAGCCGCGATCGTCGGCGATCAGACCAGTATTATCCGGGCAATGCCGAATACCGCTATTGCCGTACAGGAATCCATGACGAGCCTCGCCTCCAACGGTGCCAATAACCGTGCCATCGAACTGGCGAAATCCATTTTTGATACCGTTGGTAAAACCATCCTCATCAACGAGGAGAATATGACAGCGGCAACGGCATTGGGCGCCTGCGGGATTGCGTTTTTTCTGCGGGCAATCCGGGCGGCAAGTCAGGGCGGTATCGAGATCGGTTTTCATTCGGAAGATGCTTTGTTGATTGCCTCCCAGACCGCCAAGGGCGCAGCGTCGCTGCTGCTGTCTTCGGGCAACCACCCTGAGCGGGAAATTGATAAGGTCACCACTCCGAAAGGGTGCACCATCGCCGGTTTAAACCGCATGGAGCACGAGGGTTTCAGCTCAGCGATGATAAAAGGCATTACCGTTTCTGCCAGTATTGCCGCAGGTCTCTATCACGCCGAAAAAAAATAACAAACTGCCAACGGTCACAATATTACATTGATGTTATTTTTGTTTATTTGCGGTAAATGCCGCGACTATCCGGATTATAGTTCGGTATCAATCCGCAGTATCACCAGTAGTTGCTTTTCTTTTAGTGAATTGAGCCTCATGATGTTGACGATGTAGCCGAAGTCGGTTGGTTTTTCAGTTTTCAGAACAGCATCTACAGAGTGGAAATTTTTAATATTTCCCAGGCGGATGGCTTCCGTAATAGACGCCCGGCTGGCATCTTCAAACATCTCGGTGAGCGGTTTGTTGAGTATTTCCAGACGGCTTTTTCCGGTTAATTGAGTTGCTTTGTCGGTGACAGCGGTGATAATCCCTGCAGAATCGGTGATAAATCCAATCTCTTCGTCCTGAATAGCCTTGCTGAGGATATCCTTTTCCGATTTGATGTCCGCATAAGCCTCTTTCAGACGTTCATTTACATTTTTCAGTTCGGTATGCAGACGCTTGAGTTCTTCTTCGGCTGCTTTGCGGGTAGTAATGTCACGAAAGATTGCCCGGCTTGCCACGAATTGATCGGCTTTCATCTGCGGGCTGATGCTACCCTCGACAAAGATCTCCCTGCTCGATTTGGCGACGAATACCGTCTCCTGATTTTTAAAGGATTCACCCCGGCTGACCCGTTCGAAAATTTCTTTGCATTTTTTACGGTTATCCTCACGAATGATATCTATTAGGGTCAGATTTTTACGGTCTGCGGCTGTGTAGCCCAGCAGCTCTTCCCAGGCTCGGTTGACATATTCGAATTTACCATCGGGTTTGACGCTTTGAATCAGATCGTTGGCATTATCGAACAGGTCTTTGTATTTTGACTGGCTCTCTTGCAGCTCCGCGATCAGCTGTTTTGATTTTTCATTTTGGTAGTTTTCGGAAATCCGGGTTTTTTCTGCCTCAATCCGGGTTCGTTTTCTGACGACGTGAATAATAGTTGATAAAGCTATTGACGAGATGAGAAAAAAGCCGAAATGGAACCAGCTGCCCTGGTTTGTGCTGCCGATGGCGACAAACAGCCACGATATACCGGTCATGAAAACGATGATCAGATAGGTGATTGTTGATAAAAAGAGAAAACCGCTTCCCAGAACGATGAGTGCGAGATTCGTCGTATGTAGGGGATCGTCAGCCAGATAGAGGTGTAGAATTCCATTAAAGAGGACAATGAGGGCAATCAGCAGACCGATTGGGTGAGCACTTCTGATGGGAATATCGAATTTGTGCAGGGCGAGATTGATTATTATAAGGAGAAATACCGTCACAGCGGCTGTCAGCGTCATGATCAATTGCAGTTGTCCGCGCAGGAAAATGTAGTGACTGATGGTAAAAAGCAGGTACAGCAACGCCAAACCCAGGCTGACCGGCTTTAATTCCTTTAAAACGGTAGCGTTCAACTTCCCGAGAATAGCCGATTTATCATTCTCTGAAGATGTAGCTGATCTTGATTCCATAAGTCCTCTTTAATTTACAATTCCTGTAAAAGGGTGATGGGGTCGGGGTATTTTTCCGAAACTGTCTTCAGATAATCTCCGATGCGGTTAATATTATCCACATCAATTTTGCGGGCTATATTCTTTAAGCCTCCCTGTGAATAGCGGGAAAACAGGAACAGGTATTTTGCAGCCGCGATGAAATAGGCTTTATCAATGATATTCCGGATGATTGAGGCTTCAACTGAGCCGACCAGCAGAAAAGAGAACAGCGCATTCTGATAATCGCCGGCGTAGAGCTGCCCGGAACCGGGGATGATATTGGACATCAGGGAAGCCAGTGACTTTGATTTTTGCGGTACGGAGGTGACATTTTCAATGTCTTTGATCAGGCTTTTGACATCAGTAAAATGAACCGCCTGTAGTTGCTCAATTCCGCTTTCCCAGTCCGCCTGGTAGATATAACTCCAGGCGCTGATATAATTGATCAGATCCCGCCGGCTGGAATCCAGGCGAGTTGCCAGCACCCCTAGTGTGCCCCGCATGGCGTCGTAGTCATACTGATCCCAGTGGATCAGGGCGAGCAATTTGATGCAATCCTGATCATAGGAGGATGATTCGTCGTTGGTGATTGCTTCAATTAACGGTTCCTCAGCCAACTGCTTTTGCCCGGCTTGGTAATAGGCATCGGCGATTTTGTATAAATATTGATCTCTGTGCCCGCTCTGATCGGAAAAGAGTGTCCGCTTGTATTCTGTCACCGCTTCGAAATAGAGCTCTTTTTCCAGATAATAATCACCCAGCTCCGCTGCTTCCGCCACTATAGTTAAAAGCGGAACCAGCAAAATACATGTTGTGATTATTTTCTTATCCATGCCGTCCAGTAGGGATTTTTTTTGACGGGATTCAGGTCTTCGAGACGTTCGACGAGATTTTCATGCTGAGACCGGTTATGCAACTGCGTGCCGATGTAGCTGCCGTAGATTGTGCCAAGATAGAAAGAGAGAGTAATCCCGCTACAGGCGATGCCGGTGATTAGCAAATCTGCCTTTAATGCCTGCCAGCTGACGAGACCGGCAAATCCGGTCATCCCAAAAGAAAAAAGCGCATCACCGGGTCGCTTGATATAAACTTTGCCCAGACCCGGCACAACAGCCGATAGAAACGATGCCAGCAGCGGAGATTTTCGTTGTAGTTTTTGACGTTGTGCTTCGGTGTCCGCAATTAATTCCCGCAGGGAGTCATCCGTTATGCTATTTAAAATGGCTGGATTAAAAATGGTTGAATCCTGGTGCAGGTGGGCGAGATATTGAAAATAGTACTCCGCATCGGTCCGGCTGTCGAATTGCTGAATTGCGCCCCAATTTTCCAATTTGGACTGATTATAGAGATAGGCAAGCCGCGCGCTTGTTGTTAATTCCGATTTGTCGGAGTTCATGATTTTCATAAACGCCTGGACGGCATAGTCGTAGCGCTCCCGAAGCTGATGGCAGAGCCCGATTTTGAAGAGAATGGTATCGTTTTCTGTGTCGGAAAGATATAGATAGCGCTCATATTCGATGGCGGCGCGCAGATAATCCTGGGTGGCGAACAGGTGATTGGCAAAACTTAAGATTTTCGGAGGGTCAATCGAAGTATCGGCTGCCGGAAGATTGAGTGCAGCCAGGAAGATCGCGACGATGATCAGGGTTTTATTTTTTCGCTTTAAGATCGTAGCGCTTGACCGGGTCACTGAATTTTTCTCCGTCAAATTGGTAGTAGTTATGGGCAAAGGGGTTGCAGCGCAGCAGGCGGTCACCCGCCAGCAGGATGCCTTTTACCGGACCGAATCTTTCGATGGCGCCGAAGGCAAAGCGGGAGCAAGAGGGATGAAAGACACAGGAGGGCAAATCCTGACTGGAAATCCCTTTTTGATAGATGCGAATCCAGACCAGCGTGGCGGATTGGAAAAAATCCGGAGCCTGCCGGTCTGGTTCAGACTGCCGCAATTGAAACCGGGGTTTCTCCCAGTAATCACTCCACTTGGACTGCTCCTGGGCGGTTACCGTGACAATGCTAAGGTACAGGATTAGAAAAAATGGTAACGAGGATATTTTCATAGTGCTAAAATAAAACCGGAATCGACAAAAAGTCAATCGATTCCGATTAAAAGAACTGGGAAGTTCAAATTATTTTCTGAGTCCTTCCTTTTGTTCGATCTCCGTCATGGTTTTACCGTTGTATGCCTCCAGTGGAATGGCAATTGCCGGATAGATACAGATGCAGGGTACCAGACGTAACCACTCTTTGGTCCGGATTTTCCGGGTGTCCAGTTCATTTCCGATTCTGGGACCCAGACAGAAGCTGGCTGCAAAGCCTTCAAATCCGTTGGGTACATAACCCATGTCATAAGCCATATAGCCCCGGCAGCCGAGTGATACCAGAGAGCCAACAATCGGAACGACATTACCAAAATATCCACCGATGACTCCGATCCACTCACTTTTCTGGATCTCTTTGCCTTCATTCATTTCAAGACCAACTCGAGGACCAACCAGGCAGCTGGCTAAACACGGAATAACGCCCCCCCTTCGGCATGTAAACCCGTTCCCGTAAACATCATGATAACAACCAAAAGACTGACAGCAATTTTCTTCATTTGATCTCCCTCTGTTAATTGATAGTTAATATTTATAGAAATATTGTAAAAAT
>DSAS01000029.1 GCA_011046365.1 Fidelibacterota bacterium | reverse complement strand
ATTTTGACTTTATCAAAAAGATTAATGCGCTGAACCGTAATTCGCAGTTCTTCCTGCAGCAAGGCAATCTGTTCTTTCAAAGTTTTGATTTTCAGCTGCAGGCGAATTTTCTCTTTGCAGGCTTCGATTCCCTTATCCACCCAGAGCGGCGTTTCAAACAGATCATATTCCACATCTTTGAAAACAACCTTTTCGAAAATCTCAATATCAATGCCCGCAATGTTACCGCTGGTTGTTACGACCTCCTCCAGCGAAAACAGCTCGCTGATATCAATATCTTCACCAAAGACGTCCACCCACTGAAAAATCTCCTTCTCGAAACGCTCAATCTCGCCGCGGATTTTTTCGATCTGCTGTGAAATCTGCCGGATTTCCGCCACCAACTGGGTCTTTTTCAGCTCCAGTGTCGGCAGATAACGGGTATAGCGCTTCAGTGCCTCTTTCTGCTTTTTCAGTTCGTTCTTGGTCAGCTTGATCTTCGCCATAGCAACAATCAGTAATTAACTCTTTTTCGGGCGTTTACCGCGCTTCTCCTTTTTCGGTTTTTTCTTTTTTGAAGCAGACGGTTTCTTTACAGGCTCCCCGGATTCTGCTTCAGTCTCTTTTATCTGTCCTGTCTCAGCATCTTCTTCCGACGGTTCGGTGGTATTCTTTTTATCTGCGGAGGTCTCCTCAGACTCGGAAACAGCGTCGGTTTCTTTTGCGTCTTTATCGGTTTCACCGCTGGGCTGATCTTTTTTCTCCACCTCATTTTGCACCGATTTCGGCCAGAATTTTTTCACCAGTTCCGTTCTGAATCCGGTCTCATCGGGGGTAAAGCACTCCGCCAGGGTTTCCCAGCCACGATCCAGAGCTTCTTCCAGCGAAATATTCACCTTCAGATTCATCATCCGATCTTCAAAGAGTTTTCCGTATTTCAGTAATTTCTTGTCCCAGTCACTCATCCGGAAGCCCATGGCGCGCTTTTCTTCGGTCTCATTGTACTGGGCATAGAGCTGGATCATGCCGTCCATGATGGCGCGGTGATCGTCGCGGGTTTTGTCATTCACCTGCTGTTTCAGGCGGCTCAGGGAACCGAAGGGTTCGATGCGCCCGTTGCGCAGATAAAATTGCCCTTCCGTAATATAGCCCGTATTGTCGGGCACCGGGTGGGTAACGTCATCGCCGGGCATAGTGGTCACCGCCAGTACAGTCACCGAACCGGCGTCGTCAAAATCCACCGCCTTTTCATAACGCGCCGCCAGCTGCGAATAGAGGTCGCCGGGGTAGCCGCGATTCGACGGAACCTGTTCCATGGTAATGGCGATCTCCTTCAGGGCGTCAGCGAAGTTGGTCATATCGGTCAGCAGAACCAGGACATTTTTCCCGTTGAGGGCAAATTTCTCCGCCACCGCCAGACAGAGGTCGGGCACCATCAAACCTTCCACAATCGGGTCGGAAGCGGTATGGATAAAGAAGATCGAACGACTCAGCGCGCCGCCCTCTTCCAGCGTATTCTTGAAATACATGTATTGATCATATTTCAGACCGATGCCGCCCAGGATAATCATATCCACTTCCGCCTGCAGGGCGATCCGCGCCAGCAACTCGTTATAAGGCTCGCCGGATACCGAAAAAATCGGCAGCTTTTGGGAAACCACCAGTGAATTAAACACATCAATCATTGGAATATTAGTCCGGATCATATTCCGCGGAATAATCCTTTTTGCCGGATTCACGGAAGGTCCGGCGATCTCGATCATATTCTCGCTCAGTGATGGACCTTTATCCCGGGGAATGCCGCTGCCGTTGAATATCCGACCGAGCATGTCGTCGGAAAAGGTGACCCGCATGGGATTGCCCAGGAAACGGACTTCGTCATTGGTAGAGATGCCCTGGCTGCCGGCGAACACCTGGAGCGAGACGATATCCCGGTCCAGCTTTATCACCTGCGCGAGGGATTTACCACGGGAGATACTGATTTCCGCCAGTTCCTCATAGGAGACGCCCTCCGCTTTGACTGTGATGACATTCCCGGTGACACTCAATATTTTATTATATACTTTCTGCATTATCTGAGGTTTCCTCTGCTACAGCTTTTATTTATTCTTCACCTTTCTTCTCTTCTGGGGGTTTTCTCTGGTCGGGGCGGTTCGGTTTTTCTTCATTTTCCGGCGAGTTCTTTTCATCTGGTTTCGCCTTTTCTTGCATTTTTTCAGGGGCTTCAACCGCATTTTTGGATTCGCCCTTTTCCATTTTCTTCTCGTCCTTATTTTCTGATTCAGTTTCGGCTTTTTCCTTTTTTTCTGTCGAATTCTTTTCCGTAGCTTCCCCTTCGATCAGGTCGCTGATTTTGGCTTCCTGTTGCTTAAACTCCTCATCCTTCATGTCAATATAATTCCAATCAATGAAGAGTTGCCGGAGTTTGTTGAAAAAATTGCGGGCGGTGTCCTTTTCTTTGAAATCAAATTTCCGGAAAAGGACGTTATATACAAAATTGAAAACATATTTCTGCCGTTCCGGTGATGTGGCGCCGTCCACCGAATCGAAGGAGTTTTGCTGGAGATAAACATTATCTAGAAATTCGGATTTCAAATAAATGCTAAAATCCTCAATAGAGGTACCCTCTTCGCCGACAACCAGCATCATCTGGTGAACATCGTGACCTTTGCGCAGAATGTCGCGGGCATATTCGATCTGTTTGTTCTCGATAAAACTTTCATATTTTGACCAACTGTCCAGCGGGTCAATTGCCGGGTAGCGCCTGGCGTTAGAGCGATCCCGGGAGAGACCGTGGAAGGCGCCGACCACCTTAAGGGTTGACTGGGTCACCGGCTCTTCAAAGTTGCCGCCCGCCGGACTAACGGTTCCGCCGATGGTCAAACTGCCAAAATTGCCGTCCTCAAATTCCACCAAGCCCGCCCGTTCGTAAAACTGTGCAATCCGGGACTCCAGATAAGCCGGAAATGCCTCTTCACCGGGGATTTCTTCCAGCCGCCCGGAAAGCTCACGCATAGCCTGCGCCCAGCGGGAGGTGGAATCAGCCAGCAGCAGCACATCCAGTCCCATCTGCCGGTAATATTCACCCAGCGTCGCCGCCGTATAAACCGAGGCTTCCCGGGCGGCGACCGGCATTGAGCTGGTATTACAGATGATGATCGTGCGTTCCATCAGCGATTTACCGGTGCGCGGATCGGTGATTTCCGGGAACTCCCGCAGGGTCTCTACCACTTCGCCAGCGCGTTCACCGCAAGCCGCAATGATGACAATGTCGGCTTCCGCAAAACGGCTGGTGACCTGCTGCAAAACGGTTTTACCGGCGCCGAAAGGTCCCGGAATACAGTATGTACCGCCTTTGGCAACCGGGAAAAAGGTATCAATGATACGGGTCTGGGTGACCAGCGGCTCTGTCGGCAGGTGCTTCTCGCGGTAAAATTCAATCGGCAGCTTCACCGGCCATTCAAAATACATGCACAGTTCGTGCTTTTCACCTCTGTCGTTTTCGATCGTCGCAATGGTGTCGGTGACTGTGTAGTTGCCCTTTTCCACAATGGAAACAACCTTAAATTCACCCTGCAGATGGAAAGGTACGAAAATCTTATGATCAAAAATGCCCTCGGGAACGGTGCCCAGCACACTGGCAGCCCGGACCGGATCACCCTTTTTAACCGCTGGAGTAAATTCCCATTTTTGCTTGAAATCAAGCGCGTCCAGCACTACACCGCGCTTCAGAAAAAAGCCATGCAGTGCCGCCAGCTCGTTCAGCGGGTTCTGCAAGCCGTCATACACCATGCCGAGCAGTCCTGGTCCCAGCTGCACCGACAACATCTCGCCAGAAAATTCCACCGCATCGCCGATTTTCAGTCCTTTGGTGATTTCAAACACCTGCATATAGGCGATATTGCCCCGAATCTTAACCACCTCGGATTTCAGACGGTCGTCACCAGTGATGGCGTACCCAACTTCATTCTGGATGATATTGCCCTCAAATTCCACGGAAATCATGTTCCCGTTAATGCCGATAATAGTACCTTTAGTCTTGTTCATAAGCCAATTCTGTATAGGTTAAAAATTTTTCTTTGCCCTTCTCTTTATCAAACTGCCGGAGACGCGCCAAAATTTGCAGTTTCAGATAGTATAAAATAAAAAATGCCATGTCCGAATAGTGAGCGAATTCCAGCTCTTCAAGCAGTCGCCAGCGCAGGCGTAGCAGCTTTTTTTCCACCTCCAACGGATTACCCTCTTTCAGGACAGCCATCGGAAAGAGACGGGGTTTGTGTTCCTGCCGGGCTTGCAGCGATTGCCGGTATTGCACCAGCTCGCTGCGCAGCGCATATTCATACCGTTTAAATTCACGGAATACGGCTATATCATGCTTTTGAGGATTCGTGGCATTGATGGATGTAGCTGTGAGCACCTGATAATCACGGGCGCTCAGCCATTTTTGACCTTCATCAAGAAAGGCTTCTATCCCGATCGCCGGTTCTTTGTCAAAAACCAGCATCGGAAGCTGCGCCGCAAAGTAGATATATTTGTCCATCAAGCCTTGTCTAATATTTCTCTAATGCCGGGATTCAGGAATTCACCCAGGAATTCCGCGATGCTTTCCTCGGTAAAATCGTAATAGACATTGTTGTCTTTTAAGCCTACCCGAAATCCTTTGGAGATACCCTTATCAACTTTGATCGTGAGTGTTTCTTCCAGCTCTTTACGCCCTTTAGTGAAGATCAGCTTCTGTAACTTTTGCAGCTCTTTTTCGGTAACCAGAACCTCAAGATTCTTGCCCTTGCCCCAACTGTCCACGATTTTCAAAATCAGGTCTTGCATGAACTCCGGCGACAGTGTTTCGCCCAGCTCTTTCTTGAAAGCGGCATTAAACAGTTTCAACAGCTTTTCCCTGGTCACCAGTACGGTGTCGCGGGAAGCCTGCTTCAGCGCCGCCTCGGCATTGGCTTGGAGCTTTTCAGCCTCTTTTTCGGCATCGGCAATGATTTTTTCGGCATCGGTTTCGGCTTTTTTAACGATATCATCCGCCTCTTTTCGAGCCTTTTTGATAATTTCCGCCGCCGCTTTTTTTGCCTCCTCAACGCCGTCAGATTTTATTTTTTCTATTAAATGTTCGAGTTTTGACTCCATGCAAACTCTCCTTTATCAAAGGGTTGTGCTGTTTATTTAGCCAACCCCGGGTGGCACTGTAAAGATCGCCCGGAGTTTCTATTTCGCGGGAGGAATCCTGAATATTCAGTTTTAACTAAATGCAAATTAATCTCACTATCAAAAACGTCTTTGAATTTAAGCCGCCGGAAAAGTTATGTCAAGGTCGTTCGTGAACTTCGAACTTAGTCAATTTCCGGGTGCCGATTTCTGCAAGGGACTGAATTCAACGGTTGCAAAGAAAAGAAAATTCATGCAGATTCAGATATGTTCAACGTGTGTTTGATTCAGCCGCCCATTGCCGATTTTTACGCCACCCGGATTCGCCATATTCCGCTCGGACTGTTGTCAATTGGCGCCGCCTTGAAAGCAGAACACCGTGTCCACCTGTTGGACTTGCGACAGGGTAAATCCCGCCCGTGCCCGGTTCCGATAGAGCTGCAAAGCGCTGCCGATTATTACCGGGCAGCCGATGCGTCACCCTTCGGGCTGTATAAACGCTACGCCCGTTATGGAGCGACGGCGGAAGAAACCGCTGTCCGGCTTCCGGCAGACACCGAAATTTTCCTGATTGCGGCACTCTTTACCACCTATGTCCATGAGGTTCTCGAAATCTTGCCCCCGATCAAAGAAAAATGCCCGCAAGCCCGGATCATTATCGGCGGCAGCGGAGCGCTTTCCCACACTAATACCTTTTTTCAAGCCGGCGCCGACTTTATTATTGCCGGAGAGGGTGAAATCGCCGTATTGCGTCTGCTAGAGGAGCTGCAACAACCAGCGCGCGATTTCGCCGCCGTGCCCAATTTAATCTGGCAAAAGTCGGGCAAGGTCATTCACAACCCGATTTCATTCATTAAAACCCTTGATGAACTGCCTTTTCCGGATTATTCGCTTCCCATCACTGCGGAATACATGTTAAATGGGAAACGCCATGCCATGCTGATGACCAGCCGGGGTTGTCCGCACCGTTGTGAATTTTGTGCTATTCACAGCCTGTTTGGGGAGAGGTACCGTCTGCGGTCCGTTCCAAATGTACTGACTGAGTTGTCGGAAAAAATTCAGCAAGGGTTTCGTTCTTTTGATTTTGAGGATGACCACTTCGGCGGTAACCGGCGCTGGCTGGATGATTTATTAGACGGTATCGCCGTCAATTTTGGTGGTTATGAGCTCTCCTTTCAGGCAATGAACGGCATCACCGTCACCAATCTCGATAAAAGCATCCTGACCAAAATGAAACAGGTGGGATTTACGGAGCTCAACCTTTCACTTGTCACGCCTGACCGGAGGCGACAGGATATCCTGCAACGTCCTTTCAGTACACAGCAGTTTACCGATGTGGTGCAATCCGCCCACAAAACCGGACTCAAAACCACCGCCTATCTGATCATCGGTCTGCCGGGTGATTCGCCGGATGACAACCTGCAGGCGATCCTGGATTTAGCCCGGCTGCCGGTGCTGATCGGTCCGTCACTCTTTTATCTGGTTCCGGGGACACCGCTGTTTGATCGGCTGAAACGGCAAAACGCTATTCCCGAATCGCCCCGCTGTTATCGTTCCAGCTATTTTTCTTACGAGCGACCTGGTTTCCCGCGTACGTCTGCCATGACACTCTTCCGGATTTGCCGCATCATCAACTTCCTGAAAGCCGCCCGGGAATACTGTTATAAACCGTCGGTATATCAAATTCAGGATCGGGCTGTGATTTTACCGGAAAACCTTTCCGGCAAGCAGAGCCGGATCACGCTGGGTTTTGCACTGCTGGAAATCCTGAAAGAGCGGGGGATTCTGTACGGTACCGCCAAAAAGCGCAATGGTCGTTATCCGTTGCACCCGGAGGTAGTGGATGATTCCTTACTTAATCGGTTTCGTCGGCAATTTTTATTATAAGAATTACCGGCTCGGCGAGTTTACAGCCCCATTTCCGTCAGCGCCTGTTCGATCAGTTTGTCACTAACCTTCTGAATCGCCCGTATGCCGGCGGTTTCTTCAGAATTTCCGGCGTTTTTGTCCTCCAGCATATAACTCCCGACGACGGTTTTCTGCTGGATATTGTAGACTTTCAGCGTGCCCCGTGCCCGGGCGAACCAGAAGCCGTCCTGGATTTTATTGGTCTGTCCGGATGACATGGTGCCCAGAATAACCAGGTCGGCGCCGGTGTTCCCGATAATCCGGGCAATTTTTTCGGGTGATTCATTGATGTTGTTTTCGGTGATCGGAAGCAGTGGATTATTCTCCAAAACCTTAAAACCGGTGGCGGTCAATTTTTCCAGCAGACTGTTTTCCAGATAGGAAATCTCCACCGGGCGATCGAGATTCTTCTCAATGATCTTGACAATGACCCGGTTTTCGGGAAGCAGCGCAAATGTATAGGCATTATTCCGGACATTCAGTTCTTCGGGAAAATAGACTGTTGCCTGAATATCCACATTGCCGGCGGAAGCCAGGTTTTTAACCACGCATTTGGCAACTCCGCTTCGATCGGTTTTGGTCTGCGGTTCCAGAACCGCTTTACCGCGCCGGACTTTAAATTCCACTTCCAGATCGGGAATCGGAAAGCGCTGGTCGTCCTCAATCCAATACACCGACAATTCCAGCGGCTCCGGTAGTGGCAAGCCCATTTTCGCCGGCTGATCAGCGCCCTTTCCCTCTATCCGGATGCTGGCGGGTATGCGCTCCAGAGTAGCAGAAAGCCGTTCTTTAAACTCATTCAACCGGGACATTTCCTGGGGTGACAAACCGGTAAACCGGGTCATGGGCAGGACATTCGCCTGCACCGTTTTAATCTGCTCCAAAGCCAGTCCGAGCTGCCCTTTGCGCGCCAGTTCCAGGGTCTCCTTAAAACGCATTTTGCCCAGCGTGATGGTTTCATCAATCAATTCGTTCATAAACTGCTTATGATGCTCTTCAGAAAAGGGCACCGCCAGAAAAACCTGATATTCAATTCGGGATTTGAATCCTTCTCGGATTTTCCACTCCTCCACAAAGACTTTTTCCGGTTTGACGGCAAGGATGTTACGGGATACGACCTTGACCCGGGAGCTGGTAAATGCATCACTGGTGGTGACTTCGCCGGACTGTTCGATAATCTGATCAATGAATTCGCTTTCGATAATGCCGCTAAGCGACTCGATAATCTGGCGTTTGGCGTCTACCAGGGCGTCTTCCCGGGCATCGGCTTCGGAGCTAAAGCGATGGGAAACCCCGACGTAGACACCGGGTAATATTTTATTGACCCAATCAGGACGTGGCTCTTTGGTAACCCGTTTTTGAGCCATTAACTGGCTACCCAGCAATAAGATTATCTGCGTTATCAGCCACATTCGCCGGCTGCCGGAGAGCGCAGATTTAAAAAAGAGTGGATATTTCATAAATACTCCTGTAAAACAGTATTGGCATAAGAATAACCAGAAAATCGTAAAAATTCAAACAAAAGATGAGATTTCTGAAGGAATGACAGTTTTATGTATCTCCCAAATTTCGTATATTTATTTCAAATGACATTGCAGCACCGATATAACATTCACCAATTATTCGTTTATGACGTGAGGAGAAGCATACCATGAAGCAGGGAAAAGCAATACTCGCCTTGGGCTTATTGCCACTGTTCATTGCTACCGCTGCCGCCCAATTTTCTGATGTGACGGTGGAAATTTCCGTGGATCGCATGCCGGAAAAGGAGCGCATGGACCTTAAAACCCTGGAACAGATGATCCCCTATTACTTAGAAAATTACGAATGGTTCGAAAACAATTACGGCATCGAAATCCCGATCAAAATCAGTATGTTCCCCGAAGCCGTCAGCACCAGTGGGTTTGAGCGGGTTTTCAGCAGCCAGTTTTTAATTTCCACCGCCTCGGGCGACCAGCGCTTTTTCGAAAAAAACTTCAAGTTTGTTTACAACACCAATGATCCCCTGATGCACACCGACCTGATTCATTCGCTGACGGGCGCCCTGGATTTTTACGCCTATATGCTGATCGCCGGCGAGCTGGACACCTACGAGCCACTCGGGGGCAACAATATTTACGACAAAGCCCGGGATATTGCCACCCGGGGACAGATGTCGGAACGCGCCAGCGGCTGGAAATCCCGGATGAAGGAATTGGATGAAATTCAGCGCCTGCGCGACTACCGTCTCTTTAAATATTACTACTGGCTGGCGATTGACAATATTGATCAGGAAAAACTCAAAGAAGCCCGCAGCGCCATTGATAAAATGCTGGAACATCTGGAGCGCATGTTTCAGATTAACGCCCGCGAACGCTATGCTCATGTTTTTCTGGACGTCCATGCCCGGGATATCGCCGAAATCATCCGCGATTTCGGCACACCCAAACAGCTCAATAAGATCATCGCACTGGACCCGGACAACGAAGCAATTTACAAAGAGCTGGGAATGCGGGAGTAAAACGCTGGACCTGCCCGGGGTTTTGTTCAGACTATTTGATTAAAAAGTAAATCTATAGTAGATATTAACGGTATAGAAATTGTGTTTACCGAATTGAAAAGTACCGTCAATCCCGAAATCAAATTTTTTTGTCTGAAAAACGGAGTAATCAACGAGACAATAGCCGGCGAAGTTGACATCGAAAGCAAGCGCAATATTACCGGTTATATTATTGCTGATATCTCTGTATTCATGAATATATGTCTGTTGCATCAAAGATGAATTTATGCCCGCTCCGAAGGCAATTTTTTCCAGGGATGGAAATCTGTAACAGAGCCCCAATCCGAAATCATAATATGACTCCATACTTTCCGATTCTGACCCTAATATATCATTAATAAGGGTAGAAATCTGGATTCTTGATACAAGGGCAATATTTTCGCTGAGATTTTGGCTGTACTCAATAGTTAATGCAGGTCCAATCTTATCGTTACTATACTTTGCTCCGATCCCATTTTTCAATTACCTGTTATCGCTGTCCAAACCAACGGCGCAAAATGTTAGAATTACTAAAATTAGTGCTATTGAACCTATCCTGATCATTGCGCGTCCTTTCCTCTTTTCCCATCCACCCGGCTACATCAGCCGGATTGATTGATATCATTACCGGAAAAACCCATAATTACCGGTGAACCGAAGAGCTGTAGAAATCTGAAGACAAGTTATTTTCCGGAGCAAGCGGCGTAGCCGGGCGAATTCCATTGGCTCTGAAAGAGCGTCGGAAATTCATTTCAAAGAACTCTGAAGCGACCTCGCCGGGCGGCTTGAAACCGCTTCTCTATTGCCCCCGTGTCAAAGATGTAGTTTGGTAAAATGTACCCCCCCTCCCCGTGTAAATTGCAAGGAAAATCTTATTCTTCATCAGTTTTCATTCTGACAGGACCTCAGTCCTGACGGGTGAAGATGTGTTGGGAGTGAGTTTCCAGTACAACAGTTATTTGGGATGAAGTTCGGATAATATTAACGGTGAGCGATTATTTCAAAATATCCAGATAGCGCCGTTTGCCAAACAGGTAGAAGCTCAATGCAATCGAGCCGTGGTACATCCTGACCATGATCTGCTTGTCAGATACTTTACGGAGCGATGTGACCTGCCGGCGTTTGCGGAAAATATGTCCCGGATGAAACAGTATCCAGGCATGCGCTTTACAAATCGCCCGGACCCGTCCCCAATCCTTATTTAATACCGAAAATCCAAGTGCCAGATAATCCAGCAGGATCCGGATGGGAAAAATGTACATCGTTATTAATAACCGGTAATTCGCCAGCAGCATCAACAGGCTGTTGCGGTGATTCAGATACTTCTTAAAGGGTGATTCGGCGCCCAGGGTAAAGCCCGAGCGGTGCCGGATCAGCGCCTTTGGTTCCACCGCGATATCATAGCCCAGCAGCTGAATCCGCCATTGCAGATCAATTTCTTCCATGTGGGCAAAAAAGGTCTCATCGAAAAGTCCGGCTTTTCGCAGAATTTCGGTCCGCGCCAAAAAAGCGGTTCCCGACGCCCAGAAAATCCGGTCATAAAACTGGTCATACTGTCCTTTATCCTTTTCCACATGTTCGACAATCCGACCGTGCGCAAAGGGAAAACCGAAGATATCAATTTCACCGCCACAGGCTCCGGAATAATCAAAATATTCCCGGTTTTGGAAGGAGCGTATTTTCGGCTGGACGACGGCGATTTTTTCATCGGACTGCAATTTCGCCAGCAGCAGCTCGATCCAACCGGGTGCGTGAATCGTATCGTTATTGAGGATCAGCACAAAGGGCGTCCGCACCGCTTTCACGCCGATATTGCAGCCGCCAGCAAACCCGTAATTTTTCTCCAGCTGAATGATCTCCACTGAAGGAAATTTAGCCCGAACCATTGCCACACTGCCATCGCTGGAAGCATTGTCCACAAGAATAATATACAGCGGCAGCCGGCAGGTGGATGCAAGCGAGGCGAGGCAATCCCGCAGGATTTCCTCGCCGTTATAATGGGGTATCACAACCGTTATTTGTGGACTGTCGTGATTCAAGCGAAGCTACACTTTTATTCCAGTTCCTGCGGGATGATCAGTGAATCGGTATTAATTTCCGGAATCTGGGCGCGATACTTGTCCCGCATGGCTTCAGCCCCCTTGTCATTGGGATTCAGCGCGAGCCAGTTATCCAGCAGCTGCGTCACCGCCTGATAATTTTCCTGCTCTTCATAAAGGCGGATCAGCAGGCTGATCAGTTCCACATTTTCCTGATTTCTGGCATAGATCGGTTCAATAAGCTCCAGTGCCTTGTCAACATTCTGCAGATACTGGTAGTAGATTGTTGCATAGCGGATTTTGTCCTCATCACTGACAACCGCTTTCTGCATAAATTTTTCGAGGCGTTTTTCCAGCTCTTCCGGTCGCCCGCCTTCTTTACAGAGCATACCCAGCTGCAGGGAGGTCTCCTCATTGCCGATGGGCAGAATATCTTCGGGCATGCGGGCTTCCATTGAATCCAGTAGCGCTACCATTTTTTCCTTGTCGCCGGCGTAATAGCGATCAATTGCCAGCTGAAAGAAAGCCGCGCGGTAATTTCCGATCAGTTTTGTAATTGTCTCATTAAAATGCACTTTCGGATTATTCAGGTTTCGGTAGCGGTATAAATTCAGCAAATTTTGTTCGATTTTTTCGGGATCGGTACGTTTGACCTCTTCGGGATAGACCTGAAAAACCAGTCCCTGCA
Organism: Fidelibacterota bacterium; assembly: GCA_011046365.1. Lineage (GTDB taxonomy): Bacteria > Fidelibacterota > UBA2242 > UBA2242 > UBA2242 > B118-G9. The sequence goes on along the minus strand of DSAS01000029.1, from coordinate 8,233 downwards.
TCTGTAAATATTTATCCATGCCAAGACGGTTGCTCGGCGATACCGTCGTGGCAAAGTAGATTGGTTTCTCCCACCGGTTGGCTTCCAAAATCTGCAAAATCATAATATCCTGAACCCTGATTCCCTGCCCCATGATAGTGGGTTTCATTTCCCATTCCATCGGTTCCAGGTTCGAGCCCGGCGGCGGTGAGATTTTAATTTTCTGCTTCTTGAAGGGCATTACTCCCAGATTGTCAATCTTTTCATCGGACAGACCGATCTTGACCTTCGGTTCGTTATTTTTCAGCTGTTTAATGTACCAGGGTGTGTTCAACAGCGAGAGGTTGACCACCCGGACATCCTTGCGGACCCCCTCGACCTCCTGCATGTACCAGACCGGAAAGGTGTCGTTGTCGCCGTTGGTAAAAATAATGCCGTTAGGCTCGCAGCTTTGGAGCAGGTTCCACGAATAGTCCCAGGCGACATAGTTCCCTTTGCGGCTGTGCTCATGATAATTTGCCACCAGGACATTCACCGGCAGGGCGATTAATAAAAGTACGGTGACGGCATAGACCAGCGGCTTGCGCAGTTTGGCGGGTTTCAATTCGGTCAGGTGCGAGATCAGGGCGGTTGCACCAATCCCGATCCAGATGGCGAAGGCAAAAAAGGAGCCCACATAGGAGTAATCCCGTTCCCGGGGTTGCGGATCGTCCTGGTTCAGGTAAAGGACAATCATCAGCCCGGTAAACAGAAACAGCGCCAGCACGGAAATGGCTTTATGCTTGTCTTTGTTGAAATGAATCAGCAATCCGTACAGTCCGACCAGAAAGGGGAAGGGCAGCAGAAACTGGAAAGGATTGACGCCGGCGCCGTCACGACCGATAAACTGCCAGCTGAAATAGCGGATGTACATTTTCTTGATCTGATAATTCCAGAAGTAATTCCAGCCGCTTTTACCTTTCCATTTATAATCGGCTTCCGGCTTCCAGACTTTACGGTCGAAAATATCGGTGAACTCCCGGCGACCGTACTGTTCCCGCTCGAGATAGGCGACAGCCTGGTGGGTGGTTTCGGGGTCATTTTCATCAATAGCCGGATTCTGATGACTGCGGATAAAAATTGTGGAGTACGATGAATAGCCGACGATAATCAGAACCAGCGACATCAGTGCCAGCGAGACGATATGATGTTTTTTACGAATTGCCCAGGCGGTGGCGAGAAACACAATAACAATCGTTATTCCCAGGGCAAAGAGTCCGAATTTATCGGCGATCTTGGGCAGCCCGCGAATGACGCCGTCGTTGATGACCAAAAAGGCGCCCGAAGCGATCATTGCCATGATAACCGTCTTGCAGTGCTCTTTCAGGCGCTCGCTGGCGGCTTTCCGGTACATATACAGATACAGCCCCCCAAAGGACAGCAGAGTCATCACCGTCTGTGCCGGAAAAGATTTGGCAATCAGAGCCCGCCAGAAAAGAAAGACCAACGAGACCACGGCGACGCCAATGATGACATCCAGAACCAGCCAGCCGATATTTGGAATCTTCGTCCGCTTGAAATAAATGATCAGGGCAATGAAAAAAATCGCCAGCAGATTTAACAGATGAATACTGATCGCCAGTCCCATGATATAGGCAATAATCAGCAGGTAGCGCTCATGTCCCGGCTGGTCGGCGCGCTGCTCCCAAAAGAGGATCAACCAGACGACGATGGCGGTCAGAAAGGTAGCAAAGGCATAGACCTCCGCCTCCACCGCGTTGAACCAGTGACTGTCGGTAAAGGCAAATGTCATCGCCCCGATAAAGGCGCCACCATAGACCGCAAATTTTTGAACCGTATTCACCGGTTTACCCCAGCCTTTCAGCAGCTGGACAATGATCAAAAACAGGAACATCACCGCGAAGGCACTGACCAGCGGCGACATCAGGTTAATCCGATAGGCGATATCATTACCGATGGGCAGCAGTGAAAAAAACCGACCCAGCAATAAATAGAGCGGGCTGCCGGGCGGATGGGGCACTCCCAGAATATAGGAAGTAGCGATAAATTCCCCGCAATCCCAGAAGGAGACCGTCGGTGCGATGGTATCCATATAGACAATCCAGCTCAGTAAAAATGTTAACAGTGCCAGGATGACCTTTTCCTTATTATTTTTAAAGATTTTCATAATCGTCCCTATTTATCAGTGGTTTTGAGTTAGCCGGATTCCGGCGGTTCCGCCCCGCTTCTATAAAACATCCACGAAATTCATGTATTCCGAATATTTCCGAACCAGATGTTCCCGGGTTCCGGAATATTCCGCCCGGCGCAGATGTGGGTCCGCTTTAATCAGCATAAAGGCTTCACTCCGCGCCAGTTTTAACAACTCTTTATCAATCAGTAAATCGGCAATTTTCATCTTTGGAAAACCATGCTGGCGGGTTCCGTAGAACTCGCCAGGTCCGCGTAATTTAAGGTCTTGCTCCGATATTTCAAAACCGTCCGTTGTATCGCTGATAATCCGCAAGCGTTGATGCGAAGCCTCGTTGCGTTTACGCTCCACCAGAACACAGACCCCGTTTTTTTCGCCTCTGCCAATCCGACCGCGTAACTGATGAATCTGGGTCAGTCCAAACCGTTCGGCATTTTCAATGACCATGATCGTCGCATTGGGATTGTCCACACCAACTTCAATTACCGTTGTACTCACCAGAATGTCCACGGTTCCATTAGAGAAACAGTGCATGATTTTGTCCTTCTCGGTGGTTTTCATACCACCGTGCACCAGTGCCAGCCGGAAATCCGCAAACACCCGATCCCGCAAGTATTCAAACCCCTGAATCGCCGCCTGCAAATCCAGTTTAGCCGATTCCTCGATTAAGGGATAGACGATATACGCCTGTTCGCCACGTTGGATGCGCCCGCGGATATATTCATATACCCGGTCCAACTGGTCTATATTCACGATTCGGGTGGTGATTTTGCCCTTCCGCGCCGGCAGTTCATCAAGCACGGAAACATCCATATCACCGTATAGCGTCATACTCAGAGTGCGCGGAATCGGTGTCGCCGTCATCACCAGCACGTCGGGATTGATACCCTTTTCGATCAGCTGGCTGCGCTGGAGTACGCCGAACCGGTGCTGCTCATCAATAATCACCAGTGCTAATTTCTGAAACGCCACAGACTCCTGAATGATTGCATGGGTGCCGACGATCAGTTCCGCCACCCCGTTTTCGATTTCCGCCAGTATCTGCTCCCGTTCCGATCTTTTCTGTCCGCCGATCAGGAGGCGCACGGTAATCCCCGCCGGTTTTCCCATTTGATGCAGATTGCGAAAATGCTGTTCCGCCAGTATCTCCGTCGGCGCCATGACGGCAGCCTGATAGCCGTTGCCAATGGCGATACTGGCACAGAGCAGCGCCACAGCGGTTTTTCCGGAACCTACATCACCCTGGAGCAGCCGGTTCATCACCGTCTCCGATTTCATATCGTTCCAGATTTCGTGAATGACCCGTTTCTGGGCGTCAGTCAGTTCGAAGGGCAATTTTTCGTAAATCCGTTTTAAATGTACCCCGGTGCGGTCATAGCGCAGCTGTTTCCGGACTTCCTTGATACTGCGCCGCTTGACCGCCAGCAAAAGTTGCAAAAAGAAGAGTTCTTCAAACTTAAAACGCCGGACGGCTCGATCCAGCTCAGTAGCTGAATCGGGAAAATGAATCTGCCGCAGCGCCCTGTTGATGTCATAAAACTTCAACCGCTCGAGAATCTCCCGGGGAATAATTTCCGTCACCTGCCAGGGCAGAGTCTCGAATATTTTATGGAACTGGCGACGAAAACCGCGGCTGTCCAGACCAACCTTTTTCAGCTCCATTGACGACGGATAAAGCGGGATAATCCGCGCGGTATGCAACGTGGCGTAATCGTCGCTTTCCAGAATATCATAATCGGGATGAACAAACTGCAAGCCGCCATAAAATTCCACCCTGCCGCTCATCGCCACCGCATCGCCGGGCTTGAAAATCTTTTGGATATATTTGGCACCGTTGAACCAGACACAGCGCAACTGCCCGCTGTCGTCGCCCACCAGCAGCTGAAAATAGGAGCGTTTGCGGGTGCGGACCATGTTCATGGACAGTACCTTCGCCACAATCGTCGCCTCGCTGCCGATTTTCAGTTTGGCAATCGGCATAATCGTCCTGCGATCCAGATAGCGGCGGGGAAAATGGTAGAGCAGCTCCAGAAAGGTCGTAATACCGGTTTTTTCCAGTACCTCCGCCCGTTTCGGTCCGATTCCTTTCACATAGGTAACCGGCGTGTCTGGCTGCAATGAATAAGCCGATTGGTTTGGTGATGACTTCACGATCAATAACTACCAGCGGCGGAAATAGGTATATGAGACGGTCACCGCCTTGTCGCCCGGTACGGTTAGCGGAAAAATTACGCGACGGCTGGAGAGTTTGTTATATTCATGACTGGCTTTTTTTATTTCCCAGTATCCGTAAAGGTACTCGTGAATCTCGACTTCGACACCGGTCTTTTTACGGTTGGTAATCGTTATGTTTACGGTCGCCGTTTCCGAGGTTTTTGACGAGCGCTCCAGCTCCGTCACGATCCGCTTACCCCGGACGTCAAAGGCGTTGCCGATGGTCAGGTGCAGGGTGTCTTTCCGGCTGGTATGATTGATCTGATTTTCACCGATAAACTGCAGCGATCCATCTACATCCCGTTTAAAAATTCGGACAATCCCTTTTGGTAGCGCCATACCCATACTGTTCTGTTCGGTGTTTTCAATGCGGAAGATGATTTTCAGCGGCTCTGCGGACTCCCGGGTAGAGCGGTTTTCAAAGAGGTAGACCTTCCTGCCGATACCGTTGATTTCGTCAAACAGGCTGACCTGTTTCATCTCGCTGTGTCGCAGCGTCACCCGCCCGGGCAATTCATACAGGTGATAATCGGCAATCTCCCGGGTCTCCACCGCCTGTTTCTCCAGTGCCGGCACCGCCTCGGCGCGATAGGCGGCGATGACCCTCTCCCGGCGATCCCCGGCGCGGTGAATATCGCCGGCAATCAGTTTCACATTGGCATTTTCAAACGTTGTTCCGGACTGATTGTCCAGAGAGATCCAGGAATTTAGCAGGAAGCCTTTTTCCGCTTTGTCCAGTACCAATACGTACTCGGCGTTCCAGGACATTCCGCCGGTCAGGTAGCTGAGCTGCGCCACCGTTTTGCCCTTGTATGCTGACGTGAGCGTCCATTCAAGGGTCGGTTTCAGAATCAGCCCGCCCGGCAGCGCCGGAAATTCATAATCAACGATATTGGCGGTGGTCAGAATCCGGATGCGGTTCTCCGGCACGCGCAGAATCACATAATCCCGCTCGTTGCTGAGTAGTTCACCGGTAATCGTCTCACCCGATTCCAGACGAAAGGTAACCTGTTCACCAATGTATTTGCTGAAAATTTTGGTGGTGCTGACCAGGTCGTAGAGATAGTTCTGCTCTTCAATCCGGACCTGCTGCGTGATTTTGGAGAAGTTCAGCTTCACTGTTGCCGGCTGCACCTGCCGGGAGACACCCTCGATCCGCAGGATATTGTCGCCTTTATTCAGCGACAGCTCCTTTTCCTGATATACCAGCCCGAGATTGATATTGTAAATCGTCAACCGGGTGTTTTGAAAATCGTCACCGGCGAACACCGGCTGGTACAGTAAAGTGAGTAAAAGCAGGTAAGTCCAATGACAACTTTTTAGCATAATTGCTCCGTTTCATGTTTTTAATATTTTTGGCGTAAATCAGAGCAGCGCTTGCAAATTCGATTCCAGTTTCTGCAGCTGCTCGCGCAATGTCCGCTCCTTTTTCTGCTCATTCTGGACTACATCCCGGGGTGCTTTTTGCAGAAAATTTTGATTTGTCAGTTTGGCGCGGATGGATTTCAGCAATCCCTGCAGTCGGGCGATCTCTTTTTCCAGACGTTGCCTTTCGGCGGCGACATCAATAAGACCCTCTAGGGGGATGAAAAATTCCGTCCCATGGACAACCACCGTTGACGCCGGATGGGGTTTTTGACCATCCGCCGCAATCCGGATGTCGGTAACCTTCACGAGATTCTTGACATAATCCGCTAAAGCCTTGTCCTGCATCAGGCGGAGTGGCAGCTGCTCCCTGGCGCCCCGCACCACCAGTTGCAATTGGGCTGCCGGCGGGATATTCATCTCACTCCGGGCGGTTCGCAGGGCGGTAATCATTTCCTGTACAACACCGAAAACCTCCTCGGTACTTGATTCGCCGATCCGGCATTTCAACACCGGCCAGGCAGAGACAATCAGGTCGGGCTCGGCGGCACCTTTCAGATGCTGGTAAATTTCTTCCGTAATAAAGGGTACATAAGGGTGAAGAATTTTCAGAATATTTTTCAATGTAAAAATCGCCACCGTCAGTGCCAGCTGCTTCTCAGCGGCGGTTTTTTTATACAGGCGGTCTTTGATAAGTTCGATGTACCAGTCACAGAAATCGCTCCAGACAAAATCGTAGATAATCCGGGCTGTCTCATCGAAACGGAAACGTTTCAGATTCCGGTCAACCTTTTCAACGGTCTTTTTCAGGCGGATCAGAATCCACTGATCAGCCAGGGACAGTGCGGCTTTTTCCGGATCAAAGGATTTTTCCAGAAGGCTGTCATCGTCAATATTCATCAGAATAAAGCGGGCGGCGTTCCAGATTTTGTTCATGAAATTGCGCCCCACCTCCAGCCGTTCTTCGGAGAAGAGAATATCCTGTCCCTGCGGCGCGATCAGCATAATGCCAAAGCGCAGTGCGTCGGCGCCGTATTTCTCGACCAGGTCCAGCGGATTGGGTGAATTGCCCAGGGATTTGCTCATCTTGCGACCTTTGATATCCCTGATCAGCCCGGTATAATAGACGTCCCGGAAGGGAATATCGCCCATAAATTCCAGCCCTGCCATAATCATCCGCGCCACCCAGAAAAAGATAATATCCGGAGCCGTTACCAGTGTATGGGTGGGATAAAATATTTTCAGATCGTCGGTCTGCTCCGGCCAGCCAAGTGTCGAGAAGGGCCAGAGCCAGGAGCTGAACCAGGTATCCAGCACGTCAGGGTCCTGCCGCACCGCGCCGCCGCATTGCGGGCATTTTTGTATATCTTTAACAGAGGCGTCCATCCAGTCACAATCGTTGCAGTAGAAAACCGGAATCCGGTGACCCCACCAGAGCTGCCGGGAGATGCACCAGTCGCGCACATTGGTCATCCAGTGATCGTAGGTCTTGACCCAGCGCTTGGGATGAAAGCTGATTTTTCCCTCTGCGACAACCTGAATCGCCGGTTCCGCCAGCGGTTTCATTTTGACAAACCACTGTTCCGAGAGGTAGGGTTCCACCATCACGTCGGCGCGCTGACTGAACCCGACGCTGTGGGTATAATCTTCGATCCTTTCCAGCAGACCGAGGCGTTGCATCTCCGCTATGACGATTTTCCGGGCTTCAAAGCGGTCTTTGCCCGCCACCAGCGGACCGGCGGCGGTGTTCAGAGTGGCGTCGGGATTCATGATATTAATCTTTTCCAGCCCGTGCCGCTCGCCGATTTCAAAGTCGTTGGGATCGTGCGCCGGTGTGACCTTGACGGCACCTGTGCCGAATTCCTGGTCTACAAAATCGTCGGCAATAACAGGAATCTCCCGATTCATGATCGGCAGAATAAGTTTCTTCCCAACCAGGGCGGCATAACGTTCATCCTTCGGATTGACCGCCACCGCCGTATCGCCGAGCATGGTCTCCGGGCGGGTGGTCGCCACCGTCAGATGACCGCTGCCATCTGTCAGCGGGTACCTGAAATACCACAACTGCCCCCGGCTTTCCCGGTGGACAACCTCTTCATCAGACAGCGCCGTCTGCGACACCGGACACCAGTTGATGATCTTACGACCGCGGTAAATCAGACCCTTTTTGTAAAGATGGACAAAGACTTCGCGCACAGCCCGGGAGAGTCCCTCATCCAGCGTAAAGCGCTCGCGCGTCCAGTCGCAGGAACAGCCAATTTTGCGGAGCTGGTCCAGGATAATGGATTTGTGCTTATTCGCCCATTCCCAGACAATATTGACAAATTCCTCCCGTTGAAAATCAAACCGGGTTTTGCCCTTTTTGCGTAAATTTTTTTCCACAACATTCTGAGTGGCGATCCCGGCGTGGTCGGAGCCGGGCAACCAGAGCGTCTCATATCCATTCATCCGGGCGTGGCGAATCAGAATGTCCTGCAGCGTATT
>DSAS01000004.1 GCA_011046365.1 Fidelibacterota bacterium | reverse complement strand
CTCGCCTGCTGATGTATATGTGGGATTCCAATTGTCATCGTCGGATGTAAATTGAAAAGAATAATTAACCCCTTCGGTGGCGGTGGCGGTTGGGTTGAGGCTCGTGATCGTAGGCGGATTATTAGCAACGACGATGTTTATATTGAGCATCACGATCCCGCCGTTGCCATCCTGGTAACGGACGCTCAGCGGAAAAGTCCCGACATGGTTATCCCGGGGCATTCCGGTCAGCTCGCCAGTGGTGGCGTTGATAGAGAGCCAATCCGGCGCTTCCACAAGATTGTAACCGCTGGTGCCCGGTCCTTCGTCGCCCTCATCGTTCGTATTAATATCCCAGCTGAGTGCCTCGTCTTCTGTAATCATGACATCGTCGGTCGTCATAAAGAGCGGCAGGCTGTTGTTGACAACGATTTCCAAACGCTTCTGATCGTAACCACCATAATCATCGGCAATCTTCACCGTAATGGAGTCCGACCCCACCTCTGAGTTGGTGGGCGTGCCCGAGAGACGTCCGTTCAGGGCATTAATACTCAGCCAGCCCGGCTTGTCACCCACGATGGAAAAAGTATGGTCACCTTGGTTGGCAGGAATATAGTCTATCTGAAAACTGTATGCCGAATCCTCTGTTGCCGGATCGAGCACCTCGGTCAGAATAGCGGGATTAACGTTTTGAACCCTAATTGTCCAGGACTGGGTGACAGTACCACCGTTACCGTCGTTAACACGCACCGTCACTAAGTGATCGCCCACATCCGGATTGCCGGGGATTCCCTGCACGATTCCGGCTTCGGCGTCAATACTCAGCCAGTCGGGCGCCGTGGTCAGCAAATAACTGACGTTGCCATCGCCCTCCTCATTACACTGGACATCATAATAGTAATTCACATTTTCCGTAGCGGTCAAAACCGGCGCCGAGGTGATGATCGGGTCCAGGTTAGTTACTATTGTATTAAACGTCAGAGTGCTCGCGCCGCCGTGATTATCCGTCCCGGAAATCCTGATTTCATGAGTTCCAACCTGGGCGTTTGTCGGCGTCCAGCTGAAAATTCCGTCATTTGGTGAAATCACCGCCCCGTCCGGTGGTTCCAGAATCGCATAGGTAACCTGGGGATCGCCTTCATCATCGGTATCCAGATCAATGGTTATTGATTCATACTGGGTGACCGTCGTATCAGCCTGCGGTGTAAATACCGGATTCCGGTTGACAACCGTGATGCTGAATGTATGACTGACAATTCCGCCATTCCCGTCATCAACCTGCACCGAAACCACATGCTCGCTCACATCACTGTTGTCCGGTATTCCTGAGAGCTTGCCGGTCGAAGTGGTCAGGCTCAACCAGGCTGGCTGGGTCAACCAGCTGTATACTGCGCCTTCACCCTCATCATCGTAAGCGATGTCATAAGTATAAAGGTTGTCTTCTTCAACACTTTCCACCGGCGAAGATTCCAACTGAGGAATCCGGTTTACCACATGAATCGAAAAATTCACCGTATTGCTATCTGTCCCGTCTGATACATAAACGGAGAGATTAAAATCGCCAACATTTTCATTGTTCGGCGTGCCCCGCAAAACTCCGGAATAGAGGTTAATTGCCAGCCAATCGGGCAGGTTGACGCCGTGATAGGTCACATTTCCCTGACCATCATCGCTGGAGGTAAATTTATAGTAGTACTCCTGATCCTCGGAAATGGCATAGATCAGATTGGTACTGTCAATCATCACGGGAGCGTTGGCTACATTGATCATGAACTGGGTCGTATCCCGTCCACCATGACCGTCATGGAATTCCAGATAAAATGAATTTGGTCCCACATGAGCATTGGTTGGCGTCCCGGCAATAACGCCGTCATTCGTTCGGAGACTCAGCCAATCGGGATGGGACTCTAAATCATCCAAAAACTGATAAAAGGTGGTTCCCAAACCCTCATCATCGGCATGGATATCCAGAGCAAAATGAATATCCTCAGTGGCGTCGTGTAGTGTCGGACTGGTGATCACCGGCTTGCGATTAACGACGGTCAGCTCATAGGATAGCGTATCGGTGGAACCATTATCATCGTCAACAATAATTTTCACCGTCTCGGTTCCGACATGTATATTGTTCGGAATACCGCTGATATAACCGGTGGCAGCATCAATTTCCATCCATTCTGGCTGAAAGCTGCTCTGGAAATAGTAAACCGTGTTGCCCTGACCCTCGTCGTCGGCGTTCAGGTCAAACCCGAAGGGATCATCTTCATTGATTTCCGTCGGCGGCATGTTGGTAAATACAACCGGCGTGTTGGTGGTTTCCAGTACAAAGGACCACTCAATCGCGGCAGAGCTGTCATCCCGGGCTCTAACCGTTATCGTCTGAAAGCCAACATTGCTATTGTCCGGTGACCCGCTGATGGCGCCGGTGACAGAATTAATGGATACGTTATCACCCCGGATGATAGAATAGGTAATATGATCGCCGTGGGGCAAATCGTCATCGTTCGCCGTCACGGTTAATTCCAGCTCGCTATCCTCAGCCACAGTGACCGTATCAGCGGTTATATTGACCCAGAACGGTGGATCATTGACATTCTGAACATGCAGGAAAAATTCCAGATAAGCAGTCAGACTGCCATCCGTCACAGAAGTCAGGATCCGGTGTATTCCGACTGCATCATTATCCGGTGTCCAGGTAACCCGCCCTGACATGGAGTTGATCGTCATCCCGTCGGGAACGTCATTGGCGAAGGCATAACTGAGGGGGTCATCGTCATCGTCGGCAGCCCTCAACCAGGTGCTCCAGTAAACATCTTCAGTTAGATTTGTATCAGCTACCTCTTCGGTAAAGTAGGGCGCCGTATTCGCCAGGGCGTCTGAATAGCCGCCCAAAAGCGTTAGAAAGATGATGATAAGAGCTGGACGCCGCATGATCTGTGGAAGTTCCTATAAATAAATTACATCCGTATCCGAACCTGTGATTTTCCCTGCCTCCCAATTTTTCCGTTCACGTGCATTTATCATCAACCTACAATTTTCTGGCGTCATGGAATTGCATTGATCTGACGCAGCCAAAAACCAGCCCGAGCGGCGGTCTCCCTATCATTCAAAGCAAGGGTAAAATATCGGCGGGCTTCGTCAATTTCTCCAAGATAATAATAGAATTGCCCCACTTTCAGCAGCGTTTCCGTATCCGCTGGATTCAGCCTGACAAGCCGGGAATAGTAACTCAATGCATCGTTGTAATCCGCATCTTTGGCATGAATACGACCCAGATCATCCAGCGCTGCCGTCATCCAGCTGTAAGCGTCAGGATTGATCTCCCGGGCTTTGCGGAAATAATCCAGTGCCTGCCGGTGATCGCCCGCCTCCCGCGCCACCAGGCAGCGGATATAGTAAATTTTAGCCAGCCACTCTTTTTTTATCTGCAATCCCGCGGGGCTGTCGTCAATTTTTTGAAATTCCGTCAACGCTTTATCCCATTGCTTTAAAAAATAGTACGAACGCGCCGTGTAGAAATGCCGTATCCGCTGATCAGTATCCGCCTCGGCTGCCTTTTGGAAAAACAGGATACACGATTGATAATCTTCCAGCTCGTACAGAATTTTCGCCAGCGCCACATAACTGTCAACAAACAGGGGATCGTGAACCAGGCTGCGCTGATAACAGGTCACGGCTTTCTCTCGTTCATTCCGGGCTTCGTGGACTTTCGCCAGACCGTGATAAATTTCCCCGCTCAAGACCGACTCCTTCCGCAGAAGACGGACAAACAGGTTGCGGGCAGAATCCAATTCACCTTCCAGATAATATTGAAATCCTCTGGCAGCCTCGGCACCCGGAAATTCCGGCTGGAGGTAGCGGCTGCGGTAAAAATCTATCTGTGCCACCGTCAGCGCATTGGTCTGCTGATAGATACGCCCCTTATAGTAGGAGGCTTCCGCCAGTTCCCGATTGCCGCCGGTAACCCCCGAAAGCATCTCCAGCGCCCGTTGAAAAGCACCAATTTTATATAAGAATTTACCGTATTCCAGAAAATGGACATCTTTTGCCAGGGGGGAGCGAATCAGCTGATCATAGCATTTCCGGGCATCTCGATACCGTCCCATGACTGCCAGACGCTGGGCTGCCTGAAACAGCGAATCCTTATCCAAAACCACTGGTTCCGGTTGCCTCGACCGGCGATACATATCCCGGTAGTGAATCAGTGTATCCAGAATACCCGGCGTAATCGGCAGATAGTACGCCGCCAGAGCACCCGGTCGGGTTGCTTTCTCCGACGGTTTTTTCTCTTCAGGCTCCGGTGGCTCCGGCGCCATATTCTTCTGCAGATCTGTCCATTCAGTAATTTTCTTTTTGTAAAAATCACGTTCCTTTTGCAGGCTCATGATCTGCTGTAGAAGCGCCTGGTTACGCTGCTCGATTTGATCTGTATCCGGAACGGGATTTCGCACCGTTTGGGTTCCGGTGCCAGTCGTCGCCGGGCGCCGCCGCTGCGCCTGTACCGGCGATGCAAGCAGGTAGAGTAGCAAAAAGGCTGTCCACGCAAAGATTGGCAATTTCAATTTTATTTCCATCACATTCCTGAAAATTTACTCCAAAAATTTCACCTGATCCATGGTCAATGTAATCGGATCGGAACCCGGCAATGCCAGCAACCGCACGGTGATCGTATTCTCCGCCGGATTTTGACTGATCACCTCGGCTCTTTCATTCGCCAGTGGTCCGGCGACTATCAAAACAATATTCTTGGTCTCCCTACTTACCGGTGCCGGCACCGACTGCTGTACGGGCGGCGGCATTTCCGGGATAACCGCCGGCTCAGACAACGCTTCTACCTGTCTCCCGAACCGCCAGCTCAGGGTAAAAAACATCCGCGAGACATTTCCGAATGTTTCGGGCATAACGCCCACATCAAACCGGAAACCGGCGACCTGCAATCCGCCGCCGTAGCTGATTCCCCGGTCCGAATAACCGCCTCGCAGTAGCACCAGATCCCGGATGATGTATTCTACTCCGGCATGATAGCCGGAAAAATCGCCGCCCTGCATATACAGGTCAGACGCCACCAGTAAATTCGGTACATTAAACAGATCAAAATAGCTGATCCCGACCCCGATTTGAGTTGGAATAGTCTCCCTCAATTTACTGGAAGTGTTCCATTTCAGGGAAGAGTTCAGGTTCCGAAAAACCGCTCCAAGAGTGATCCGTTCACCGATATAGATCGCCGAACCGATATCAAAAGATACTCCCTTAGCGGAGTAGCCTGCCAAACTGTGATAAAGGTATTTCCCCGTGAAACCCACCGAAAAATTGTCACCGATTGTCTTGCTGTAAGCCAGCATCAGAGCGCTCTGCAGATCGGAAAAGTTCTGTGTGAAATATCCATCCCGGTCACGTCCTTCGATATTGTCAACGGACAGCTGCGCCCAGGCTAAGCCGAGACTGCCCCAGGAATTCAGCGGATAGGTAAACGCCATATCGTAATAATTACGGTCGTAGCCCAGTTTCGCCAGAGTTGCATTGAAATTTCCGTCATAGAGCATACCGATCATTCCGGGGTTGATGAAAACTGTCGTGGCATCTTCGGCGGAAGCGATTGCCACACCACCCATGCCAAAGGCTCTGGAGCTGTTATTCAGACTAAGATAACTGCCGGCATACCCGCCACTCTGCGCCCGGATTCCGACCGTCAGCAGAACAATCATCAACAGAACATGGCTCAGTGCCAAATGCTTACCTGAGAACCGCAACTTTTCCAATTTTTTGATCTCCTTGACTGGTCCTGACCACAAAATAATATACCCCGTTTGCCACAATCTCATTATCGCCGTTGCGCCCGTTCCAGGTCATGGTTTTGGTCGGCTCATTAGCAAAAACCTGCCTGGCTTTGTACAAATCAATCACGTGATTACCCACCGCATCATAGATCGTGATATCCACAAAGGTATTATTTGTAAAAAGAATGTTAAAGGTTGTCCCGACGCCATCATTGGGATCGAAGGGATTGGGGTAGGTGAAGACATATTCACCCTTCGGCACCCCTTTGAGAAACCGCGGCTCCGAATAGTTGGGAATTTCATCATACGTAAAGGCGGTATAGTAATACACCGCATCATCCACCAGATTAATGTCGGTATACGCCTCACCGATTCCGTCATATACCACCGTTTTGTTCGTATCAGCTATCCGGATAAAACTCTCCGTGCTGCGCAGAATGATCGTCCCCTCAAAATCCTCATCATTCGGATTGCGCCAGTGCAATTTCAAACGCCCCGAACCATCTTCCTGCAGCTTAAAATCGGAAACCGGACCCGGCGGAAAGGTGTCTACCGGCGCGATCACCGTTTTTAGAGTATCCCAGCCGCCATCGAAATAGCTTAGATTGGGATCAACGAATTTCAGCGAATCAATGGTAAAAACCGCCTGACCGCTATCCAGCGCCACAAAATTAATATTGAAAAAGGTCCCCGGCGCTGAAACAAAACGCCCGGCGCCCAGCATCACCGCCACCATGTAGATCATGCTGTCGGACTCGATTCGTTCGGAATGAATATCCCAGAATACCGCCCCCTGGAAGAGACTACCCGGCGTGCCCTCCAGGTAGCGGACCTTCTGCTCGTCGTAATTCAGGCGCAGAAACACCGTCCGCATGGAATCGCCGCGCGTCACTCCCAGAGCGACCGTAAAGGTGTCCGTCACGCTGATCTCGTCACTGCTCGTCCGCATGGACACCCGTGGCGTGGTCAGCGCCGGCAACGTCGTCCAGGCAAATACGGTGATCCAAAATCCTATGAAAGTCTTTCTCATATCATAATCCGCTTGTTTTATCTCAGTAACATTATCTTTCTTCGCCATTCCTTTTCGGAATTTTTCAGGCACAGAAAATAAATTCCGCTCGCCACCGCCTGACCCTCCCGGTTGCAGCCGTTCCATTGCAGCCGGTACGAGCCGGCACTATGAAAAGCGTCAGCCAGCGTAACGACCTGCTTTCCGCAAAGATCGTAAATGGCAATCGTGTAGTGATCACCCTCCGGCTCCGGAACCGTGTAAGCGATCTGCGTCCGGGCATTGAAGGGATTCGGGAAATTTTGAAGCAGTCCAAAAGTTCGTGGAATGGTGATTGCCGGTGCAGACGTTTGAACCGCAAGCAGCGACCGGCAATTACTGTCCCTGAAATCGGAAATAATAATCTCCGGCGTGGTAGCCTGTGATTGAAGCTTCCTGAAATTAAGCCGTAAAAATTCACCCGCCCCACCGAGCGACTGGTCCAGGGCTGCAAAATTAATATCGATAATTCCCTTTGCCAGCGACTCTTCGGGCACCAGCAGCAGACAATTCTCGACCACACTGCTCGTCCACCTGCCCTGCTCGAGGGCAGTATAGCGCAACTCTTCAGGATTAAACCGAACAACCAGATGCGCCGATTGCAGATCACTGACATTTTGCAGCTGAATCCGCATTTGCCGTTCACCGGAAAAATCCTCACTGACCAACCTCATTTCAAGGGTATCCGAACCGCGGGTGACCGGCTTTTGATGAAAAGCGCCCCGGTAAGTCCGGTGGTAGTTGGCGGCGATCACCATCAGATCGTAAAAATTTGTCGTATCATCCGGGCAATAGTCCGTGGGCGATATGGAATTAGCGGAGGCAATATCGAAGCGTTTGTACCAGCGGCTGCCGGCTGAATTCAACCAGATATAATCGGAAAACAACGCTACATCTTCCCAGGTTACCAGACCGTCACAGACACCATCCGTACTGACCCCATCTCCGCCACTGACCGTAAAATCCCCCAATACATATTTAGCCCAGGCGTCATGGCGCTCGCCGGTCATACCGCTTTCCACTGTGGCATAATTCTGAAGGTTTTGGGAAGTGTGGTAACGCACCCCCCAACGATCCCGCAGATCAATATTTTGAATGAAAATCGGTGACACGCCGGGAGCGATGACATTAAATTTCAGACGAATAATGCTGCTGGAATCAATGACTTCATATTTGTTATTCACCGTTTCGCTTCCGTTGAACTGAGCGTTATATTGGAAAATCGTGTACTCGGGATAATCTGCATCAAAAAGCTCCACCTGCGTCAGGGAAGTATCCACATAAAACCAGGAATCCTTCCCCCAGACATCGCCGTACTCGACAGATTCAAACTCCAGCACCCGGTTATCGAATCCAAACTGCAGTGACGCTGATTTGATGCTTAGTTCAATATTGTCATTCGACTCCGGCAGGAAAACATCGGCATAAAAAGAGAGATCGTCAATACGCTGGGCTTTACTGGCATTTGTCCCGTCGAGTGACAGGAAATTTGGATAAAACATATTCCGCCGGGGACTGGCTTCCTCAGCCGCAGACGCTAGATTGTTGCGGATCGTGACGGGCAGATTCAGTGCCCGGTAATAAAAAAATTGAACCACTGTCGGCTGGTTAATCTCGCTGAAAACCGTTGGCGACACCGTGATATCTTCATTGAAAACCTTAATGCTGAACCATTTCCCGTAAGGACCGCCGGCAGTCGTGTCGATCTCCAGGTTTTCCGGGTCTTCATCCCGCCAGTCGTGGACGATTGCAACTATAAAAAAAACAGTTCCGTTATTGTTGGGAATTAAAAGCGAATCACCGCCAAAGTTTAAAATGATGGATGTGTCCGGCTCAGACTGCCTTGGAATCGAATTCGCTAACCCGCTGCTGATCAGTGAATCATCCAGCCCGAAAACCCCGTTGCCGCGGTCCAGATAGAGTTGCAATTTGTCCACAAACCAGCCGGTGGTGCTGTTGGTAATCGGGCGCGGGCGGAAGCCCTTGAGATAATACTCGATCGGATCATCCGTAATATCCGTAGAAAATTCAAAACTCGCAATCACCGTGGTATCGCCAGACGCCAGATGGCGCCAATGCGTCGTTATGTCATTTGCCGCATACCTAAAAATCCACCCGTGCTGCGCCCGCAGCGGCAGGCTGAAACTCAGCAAAAGCAGGCAATAAATGAGGCGGTATTTTTTGACGCAATTCACAGGGCGAATAATCCCATTTACCGCAGGAGGGTGATTTTATAGTTTTTCGAAATACCATTGCCATCGAAGCGGACAATATAGAGACCGCTGCTGACCGGCATCTGCTGCACGTTCAAGCCATCCCAAACCAGATGATACTCTCCCGCCGCATGATAATCGGCAGACAGGTCGCGGATCAGTTTGCCCTGCAGGTCAAAAACCGTGATACGGTAGACTCCGGCATTTTTTGTGGGAATTTGATAGCTCAGATTGACGACCGGATTAAACGGATTCGGGAAGCATTCGGCTAAAAAATAGTCCGCCGGGACAACCGGGACGGCTTGTCCATCAATATTGACCGCCAGTTGCTGGCAGTCGCGGTCTCTCAGATCAATATAATCCAGCCGGATTTTCGCCGTACCGGGACCGATCTTTTCGAAGTCGGCTTGCAGAAAACAGCCCGAGCCGCTGACCGGTTTTCCCAACGCCAAAAAATTGATATCCAGGATCCCCTTTTTCAGTTCGCCGGGCGGGTAGAGAAATACATTTTGGGGTGCCGTCACAGACAGCCAGTCCCCGGATTTGAGTTCTTTTAAAGCAACATTTTGCGGATCAAAGCAGAGCTTGATCTGCCCGGATACCAGTTCCGGAATATTCTCCACTTCAAGATTTACCTGTATGAATTCCCGATTGATTGCATTATCCGAAATATGCAGGTGCATCTGGGGCGGTTCGGTATAAGTGACCGGTTTTTGATTGAAATCGCCCCGCAATGTCCGGTAGTAGTTCGTCCCGATCACCATCAGATCGTAAAAATTGGTCGTATCGTCGGGACTCAGTTCATCGGGATTGTGCGACGTCGAATCGCCGATATCGAACCGGCTGTACCAGTCGACAGAATCGGCATTCATCCAGAAATAATCGGCAAAGAGGGTGACATCGTGTGCCGGATTAATCCCTCCGTCGCATTTGCCGTCAGTAAAGGTTCCCCGACTGTCGGCAAAATCACCGAGGATCATCTTGACCCAGGCATCGTATTTTTCCGCCGTATCGTCGGCTTCGTTTTGGATATGGCGATAACAGTGATATGGAATGCCCCACTGGTCTAATATTCGTATATCCGATAAAAAGAGCGGGCTGACTCCCGGTTTTAGTACTTTAAAATAAAATACAGCCACAGAATTATTGGTAATGCCCACATAATTTTCCGGGCTGGACGAATTGCCCATGACCACGGCTTCGAACCGCACCACCGAGATCGTCGTATCACCAGGCAGCGTTGATTCACCATAGCCGCTGCCGTCCCAGCCTTCATCCTGATACTGCTTATTATTCCAGAGATCGCCGAAAGCAATGGAGTCGAGCTGAAGATGCTGGTTGTTCCAGCCGATTTTAAACGAAGCGTAAGAGAGGCTATCCCCATCTGCGCGACCATCATACGGCAGGAAAACGTGCGCGGCGATCGTCAGATCGGTCAGACCCTGCACCCGACTGGCAGCGCTGCCGTCCAGCGACAGATAGTGAGCATAAAACTGGTTGCTGTCCAGTTCATTGTTGTAAATATACACCGGCAGATTGACCGCCTGAACCGTAAATATTTTCGACTCGTCGCCCGCCCAGTCATTGGCTGTCCCACTGCTGTTATCGGTACGTAAAATGACGATATCATTTGCGCTTTTATCTACAGTAATGCCGATCTGGGCGCCGTTTTGGACCGTAATTTCCCGGTCTTCGGGATCATCTGTAAACCAGTTCCGAGCGATCATCGTCACAAAAAATGTCGCTGTATCCGGAAGAACAAGTTGACCACCCAAGGGAAATGGCATCGCCGTCATGCTCGTATTCGGCACATCCAAATCAACAAGATTAATCGTACCCATCAACGAATCGGCGTTGCGATCTAAACTACCCGG
This sequence comes from Fidelibacterota bacterium, assembly GCA_011046365.1. GTDB lineage: Bacteria > Fidelibacterota > UBA2242 > UBA2242 > UBA2242 > B118-G9. The sequence goes on along the minus strand of DSAS01000004.1, from coordinate 9,723 downwards.
GTAATTATCGGTATTTTTCCACAACTGTAGCGAATCGATATACCACTCATCCTGATCTGTGAAAGGACGGACACTGAACCAGGTCAGTTTATAATCGTTGACATCGTCCAGATCTATAAACTGGATTTTCAGCACCGTCTTATTTTCACCGGACGCCAGGCGCCGCCCCCACTCGTTGGAGGCATTCGGGTAGGTAATGATCAGACGATAATCCTCGGCTCGCAGCCCGGAGATAGCCAGCAGGAAAGCCAGGCAAAATGCGATGTTTTTCCAGATTTTATTCATGGCAAAATCCTTCTTTAGGAATAGATTTATACATTATCTGAGAATTTCCATAACATTTTAAAAATAGTTTTGATACCGTTCAATGTCAAGAAAAACATTATTTATTGGTAAGTTACCCGGAATGACCTTAGAAATTACATTAAGTGTTGTTGATTTGCATAAAAAACCATTTTTCCCTATAGACCGATTGCCTTTCGTTTTCTATATTAAATATACACTAAAAAATGTGATATTTTTTAAATGAAATTTCAGTTTTTTATTGTAACTTGCCACACCGGAATGTTTAACCGCCCGCACAATAAAAAATTGCCATTATTCACCGTGAAAATGCTATTGGCGGGAATAGTTTTCACTATCTCTCTCTTTGGTGAATTCCAGACAGACCGGCTTTCCGGTAGGGCTGTCAATTCCAATGAACCGCCGGTGTTGCTGTTTCCCCTGGATACAAATTTTTATGAAGATACGCGCCTCGAACTGAGCCATGCCCTGATTTTAGAGGCAGTTCACGATCCCGATCACCACGATTCGCTGCTGACTATCCGGATCAGTGCCGATTCCGGTCTGGTTTTTTACCGGTTTGATCAGGAGCGTCAAATGCACCTGTTCTGGGCTAATCAGGATGTTGACAGCTGCGGCTATTTTCATATCCGGGTGCAGGACCCGCTGGAAGCTACAATCACCGAATCCTTTATCGTAGATATTATGCCCGTCAATGATGCTCCCGTACTTGCCGCCTTTTCCGATACCTGCAGCAAGCAGGATACGATTTTTAAACTGCCGCTATCAGGATACTGGGACGATGTGGACAACGACTCCACGGAGATGCAGTGGTTGGCAAGCGCTCTCTATTGCGATGTCGGTTTCTCCGGCGCGAATGACACACTGATCTGTATTCCGCCCGCCGGTTTCATCGGGTGGGACACGATCAGGGTGACTCTTTCCGATCCGGGCGGTTTAACCGTGAAGGATACATTTCGTATATTTTTCCGGGATGCGATTCCCCCCGGTTTTACCTTTGGCATCTTCCAGAATCCGGTAGCTTCGCGACATCTCGACATCTACTTCTTTCCTGACGAACCCATTGATTCGCTGTATTCCGCAACAATCAAAGGCGACACAATCCAAACCGATTTAATATTTTATATTAATCCGTCACCCTATCATTCGCATTATAAAATGTCAGGCGGCGGCGCCTATCAGATCGTTGTGACAGCCGCCGATACGAGTCACAATATCGGGACCTCCCGGTACGATTTCAGCGCATCTTATATTTCGAAAAGAAACGGGGGAATCTTATGTAGCACCGATTCCACCGTCCAAATCTCCTTTTCCAGCGAGTCCGTCCAATCCGATGAATATGTATTGTGCCTGCCAATTGATCCGAAACTCGCTTCCGGACAACCGGAGAATAACGATTTCTGCGGGTATTCCATCGTTGCTCCCCGACAGGAATTGTCCGGCGGTTGTAAAATTCTTTTCAAGAACCGGTCCGCCGGCGAGCACCTGGGCATTTTCTGTTGGAACGAATCCGGCTGGCAATATCTGCAAACTTATTCCGACGAAGAAAACAGGTGTTACTGGGCATACATTGACAAATTGGGACATTATGTCCTCAAGACGGTGGCGCCCGGACCAGCCGTCCTGGTCCCGTCCCGGTTCGATTTGGCGCAGAACTATCCCAATCCCTTCAATTCAGAAACGGTTATCGCCTTTGATCTGCCGGAAATTCGGAACAGGTCCACCAGCGAGGTCACCATTGTTTTATACGACATTCGCGGTAGCAAAGTCGCTACAATCCTGAACCGTTCCGTTGCTCCGGGTCACTATCGCCAGACCTGGCGGAGCGGCAATCTGCCCAGCGGCATCTATTTCTACATTCTGAAATACGGTCACCACACCGCAAGCAGGCAAATGACGGTGGTAAAATGAATCTGACCCGGCAATTAGTCGTCTACTTTTTGACAATTGTCGTTTTGACGGGATGTTCGTTTTATGAAGAGACCGTCACGAGTGCGGAAAATCTTTTAACCATCGCCTGGGATTATTTTGAACAGGGCAACTATCAGGCGGCTTACAACAAGTTCGATGCCGCCCTGGATATGAACTCGACAAACATGTCCGCTTACCACGGTCGGGCATGGTCCGCACTGCTGTTAAGCGATTCTCAAAAAGCCCTCAGCGATTTTAATTCCACGATCTACTATGGTAATTCAGGTCTGGACCCGATCGCCGGACTGGCATTTGCCTACCACGCCAATCAAAATTACTCGGCAGCCATTACCAAAGCCATCAGCGTTCTGACGGCAAACTCTTATTATTATTTCGAATATAAACCACTGATCAACTACCGGGATTTACAACTGATTCTGGCAATGTCCTACTTTCATCTTGGTAATCTCGGTTCGGCATATCACTACATCCTTTTACTCGATCCGGAAATATCCGTTGATCAAAACGATTCCGACACCTGGCATTTCAATGACTGCTCCTATCACAGCTACGCCGAAACCCTATTGGCTGTTATTGATTATCTTGACGTTCTATATGGAATGTAATAGATTTAGCCTGACAATTTTGAAGACGAAATGATTTCAACAAACTCCCCCAAAGCCTCCTGGATCGTTACCTATGGAGATATGGTAACACTGCTGTTGACTTTTTTCATCCTCATGACCGTGATTCTGAATGAGGCTGAAAACAATATCTACCGTATGCTGGACCTGCTGCTTTCCGAAGCGGAACAGAAATTGACCACCTATATCAGTGAAAAAGCCCTGAATCGCAATATTGATATCCAGCGGACTACCAAAGGGGTTCAACTGACGGTCAGCGGGGAGTATTTTTTCGATATCAATTCTGCCCAAATCACACCCGAACTCCGCCCTCTGCTCGACCACATCGGCAGTACCGTCCGGCAGTCGCGTCTGCTTGGTCATGTGGAAGACCCCGAACTGCGCGCTTTTCATGAAGCCCTTCGTAAAAATAACCATCGCCTGAATGTGGAAATCCGAGTCGAAGGTCATACGGACAATTGGCCGATCCGCGGTGGTCGGTACGCCAGCAACTGGGAACTCAGTTCGGCACGTGCCTTGGAGGTGGTGAAATATTTAAGCGCCGTTTCGGGTATTGATGAGAGTAAGTTTTCCGCGCTCGGATACGGCGAGTTTCGACCCGTCGCCAGCAACAATACCGCCGAAGGGCGTTCGCAAAACCGGCGCGTTGAAATTTTCATTGACGCCGATATCACACCTGTCAACGGTACCCGCTAACTATTGAGCTGGCTGGCATTTCGTAGACCCGTCCCAATATTTACTTCCCCATCTTAATTTTTTTCGATATATTTACACTAAATTGATACCGGTTGTCTTAAAACAAATCTTCAGAAAAATTTCACGAAAACACTAAATTTCAGGGTAAGCGAGTCCGATTATTATGGGATATATTGATGCAATTATTTTAGGAATCGTCCAGGGATTGACCGAATTTCTGCCCATCAGTAGTTCGGGGCATCTGGTCATTTTTGAACACCTCCTTGGAATCACCGTGGATAACATCGCCTTTGAAGTGTTTGTCCATTTCGGGACTCTGCTGAGCGTTCTGTTAATTTACGCTGGCGATATCTGGCAGATGGTGAAACGTTTTTGTTATGGCGTGACCCACCGTAATATCCGCCAGACCTTTCGGGATGACAGCTATTTTCGGCTGAGCATTTTTATCCTGATTGGAACCGTTCCCGCGGTTTTAGCCGGACTTTTCCTGCAGGAATTCTTCGAATCAATTTTTCACAATCTGCAACTCGTCGGCTTTACACTCCTGGTGACCGGAACCGTTATTTTATTAACCAATTTTATCCATAAAAAAACGGTTCAGTTGACCGCTTCCAAAGCATTGCTTATCGGGATTGCCCAATCCATTGCCATTTTTCCGGGCATATCCCGCTCGGGATTCACCATCAGCTGTGCCCTGTTTACCGGAGTATCCCGGGACGACGCTGCCCGCTTTTCCTTTCTACTGGCGGTGCCGGCAATTTTCGGCGCCACACTGTTGCATGCGGTTGATCTCATGAAAAACGGAATGCCCACCGATACCGGTGTCATACCGATTCTGGTCGGTTTTTTCTGTGCTTTTGTCGTGGGCTATTTAGCCATCCGTTTTCTGCTTTCGATAATCAGAAGCGGTAAGTTCGGCTGGTTTGCGCCCTATTGCTTCATTGCCGGGCTGGTTGTCATAATCTTTCTCCGGTAATAAATTAAACAGGATTACCATGGCTTTTATTTTAAACGAATTAAAAAAAATTGAAAAAAGGAAACTGGCGCCGGCTTATCTCTTATACGGCGACGACCTCTATCTGGAAGAAGAGGCTATCCGCACCCTCTGCCGGGTATTTACCGACAATCAGCAAACGCCCGCCGAGAAAAAAACCTATTACGCCGCCGATAACAGCGATGATGCCTTTTACCAGAGCCTGGTCAATATTGGCATGTTCAGTGCCCGGCAAATCGTGATTTATAAAGATTTTCCCAGGTTGTCGCCCGAATATCGAAAACCTCTTTTACAGTATCTGGATCATCCCGAAGCCGATACCCTTCTCATTCTGACTGTCGGCGGCGGACAGAGCTCGGCATTTTTTAAAAATGTGAAAAAACATCCTGCGGTTACGACGCTTTCCATCTGGTCGCCCGAAGAAAAACAGTACCCGGAGCTGATTCAGCATGCTCTGCAAATCCGGGGTTATACAATCACGCCCGCGGCGCTCGAGACGCTGGTGTTATCAACCAACGATTCCCTCAGCCATGCGTTTGCGGAATTGGAAAAAATCTATACCTATGTTGAGCCGAAAAAAGAGATTGACATTGAAGCTGTCCGTACCGTTATCGGTGGCGCAAAAAGTTACCAGATTTCTGATTTTATCCGCGCCGTGGAAGAGCGGAATCTTTACGAAGCCTGGCATATCTGTCTGACTTTGATTGAGACCGGCACGCAGTCTACCTATTTCATCTTTACCCTGTACAATTTCTTTGTTAATGTCTGGGCGTTTCGACAGATTCATCGCGACACAGAACCGTCTTATTATCCTGCCAAAAAGAGGCGCGCCCAATACGAACGTGCCTATCAAAACTACCGCGACTGTGATTTCGGGATACTGTTTGCACGCCTCCAGGAAGCCGATTTGCAGACGAAAACGGTCTCTATTAAAAATGAAAATCTGCTGATACCATTGATATATCAGCTGGTAAAGTGCTAAATTTAGAAGATGAAAGAAAGTTTTAAAGTCTCCGATGAAGAGTTGATCCGCCGCTTTCAAGCCGGCGATGAATCGGCGTTTGAGGAGATCGTACACCGCTATAAAAACCGTTTGATGAACTTTGCCTACCGCTTCGTTCTGGACCGGCAGGAGGCGGAGGACATTGTCCAGGATACTTTTCTGAAAGTCTATCAGAATCGCTACGCCTACAAAGAGATCGCCAAATTTTCCACCTGGATCTACACCATCACCGCCAATCTCGCCAAAACCATCCTGAGAAAACAGCGCAATCGCAAACTGTTCTTTTTCAGCCGGCTGGGACCTGAAGATAAGGATATGGACTTTCCTTCGCATGAACGGGACGCCCAGTCAAAAATTGAGGGGAAATTCGACGAGCAGGCAATTCAGAAAGCCATTGTAAAATTACCGGAACATTTTCGCACAGCAATCATTTTAAGGGATATTCAGGAACTTTCTTATGAGGAAATTAGTAATATCATCAACGCTCCGCTGGGCACTGTGAAATCACGAATAAATCGAGCACGATTAAAATTGCAAGAAGAATTAGAAGAAATGCGAGGTAAATAGTAAAAAATTGATACCTGAGGTGAGGAGCCTATGATTAATTGTCACCAATTCAAAGCAATCCTGTCGCAGTATCTCGACCGAGACATTTCTTTCCAGGGGCGCAAGTCGTTTGAAGAGCATCTGCATAATTGCCCCGAATGCAAGCGCATTTATCAATCCATTTTAACCACTAAAACCAACATGAACCGATTCGCTGAAATGACAGTCAGCGACGATTTTATGAATCGGCTGCAAGCTAAAATTCTGGCTGCCCGGAACGCCCAAATTGAAGCCAGCCTGAAAAAGGGGTCCGCTTTCAGCCGGATTCCCTCCTTCGCTTACGGCTTTGCGGCTGCGCTGGTCGCTGTAATCATCGGATTCTACCTGCTCGAATTTCACACCAGTTCGCTCCCAGCCCAGGCGCCTCCGCTAATTGTTCAGGAGAAAATACAGCAAAAAACCACGCCGTCAAATCCGGTGCAAAATCCACCTGCAATACCGGGGCGTGGTCAACTTGTCAACACTGAGAACCGGGCTGATTCTTCGGTCCAACAGGACACCCGGATTCAGCCGCAATTCCAGGACAATATCAAGACGGTCAAGAAAGAGTATTGACCCCAATATAAAACAACCGGTTAATTAATATTGATTTTACATACAGTTAATGTTATTTTTACACGCTGTATGAAGAGAGTCGTATGAGTAGTTTAAAAAGTGCCTGGATTATCAGTATCCTCTTAATCGTTATCCTGTTTCTGTTTACCGTCTATCCGTCAACAGAGGCTTTCAAAAACGTACCCGAACCCTTTCAAAATGTTTTCCGTATTCTGCTCTTCGTAGCCATCGTCTCGCTTATGATTTTTCTGCTGACTGAGATGAACAACTGGTACAGGCGCTGTCAGCTGTTGTCGCAAAGTTACGATCAGCATCAGTCTGAAAAGGGCTCAACCGTCAACGCAATCGGACTGCATTATAAAATTGATACCAGCGAAAATTATCGCCAGCTGATTCATCATCTGACCGAAATTATGCATGCCTCCCTGATGGCGCAGGCGGTTTTTATCTATCTTTATAACGGCAAAGAAAACAGCTATGTGCTTCAGGAATGTTCCTGCTCGCATAAATCCCGACCCTTAAATACCTTTCCCTGCGAAGGCGAGCTGTTCAGCAAATTGCACCTGAATCCCCAACCGGAGCTTTACCAGTCGGGGCAGATTGTACCGGATTTTCTGAAATATTATCAGGTTCCGCCGAAAATCGGGACTCTGATGCTGGCGCCCATCAGCATCAACAATGTTTTTGTCGGTTTTATCGGTACCGACAGCGTTGACCGGGAGACCTGGGGCAAAGAGGACCTCGACCTCCTGACCGGTTTTGCCAATCTCTTCCGCAATGCCGTGCTCCAGATTGATGTGGTTGACCAGCAGGAGGTTTATATCAGCTTCTTCCGCGACCTGTTTCGCCTGAATACGGAAATCACCTTCGGCATCGAGCCACACGAACTGTACAAGCAGGCGGCGGCGGTTCTGAAGAAGTTTTTCCGGTTCGACAAACTGACTTTAGCCTTTATCAGCAAAGACCAGCCGGCGAGCCTGACCATCGAATATGTCGAAGGCTCTGAAGCGGATTATACAATCGGTCACGAGATAAATTTGAAGCAGGGTGTCTGGGAACCGATTATCCGGCATAAAAAACCGGTCCTTATCGGGGATTATGATAAAAGTGAGGTGGAATTCCGGTTTCAGCCCGACGATCTGAAAATCATCCCCTTCCGTTCGGCGGTGGGTATTCCGGTTCTGACTGCCTCCAAAGAGGCTGGCGGAATTCTGCTGGAAAGTTTTAAAATTGATAATTATACCGCCGAGGATGTGGAAACGCTGAACATTTTCGGGCGCAATTTTTCCGAAATCCTGAACCGCCTGACTGTCTACCAGTCCATGAAGGAATTGGCGATGATTGACGGTCTGACGAATATTTACAATCACCGTGCTTTCAAAGAACGTTTGCAGATCGAAATCGAACGCAGTCGCCGTTACAACACGACTCTGACCCTGCTGATCCTCGATCTGGATAAATTCAAGCGGATCAACGACACCTACGGTCACCTGCATGGTGATTACGTCCTCAGGAAATCCGCCAATATCATCCGCAGCAGCGTCCGAACCGTTGATACCATCGCCCGTTACGGCGGCGAAGAATTTGCAGTAATTTTAATTAATACCGATAAAAAGAGCTGTCTTAACACTGCCGAGCGCATCTGCAAAAATATCAACAGTTTCCTTTTTGAAAAAGAGGGCATGAGCGAGCGGATGTCCATCAGCATCGGCATGTCCGAATTTCCCGGAGACGGCGACGACCTGCAAGCGTTGATCTCCTGCGCTGATATGGCGATGTACAGCGCCAAACGCGCCGGCGGAAACCGGGTAGTTCTATATGAAAACCACAAAACATAAAGGAGTCCGATAATGGCAAAACGAGTAACCAAAGGCTTTGCCGATAAAACCGCCAAAGCATTAAGAGACACAAAAAGACACTGTGCCGTCTGTGGCGAACCGATTGAAATGATCAAGCATGTCGTCACTCAGCAAGCCGGCGGCGGTTCGATTCGCTTCAAAGAAAAAATGGTCGCGGTCTGTAACTGCAACCGCAGCGAAGTCTATAAATAAATCGCAGCCGAACCATTCCCGGCGGGGCATTATTGCCTCCGCTTAATTTATAAACCGGTAGCAGTTGAATAAATTGAACCATACAATCCGGAAATCGGTGGCTGCATATATGGTGGTCGCCAGCGCAGCCTTTCTGATGTCCTGTGCAACCCGCCCACAGGCTGATCGGGGGGAATCGGCAGCCGCAGATTCCACCCAAAAACTGTACAATTCCCGGGCGATTGAACATTTTATGTCGGGTGAGCAGTACAGCATGCAGGGCGATCACGCCATGGCAGTTCTGGAATATCAGGACGCCCTTCGCTACGACAGCAGTTCAGCCACTATCTACGGCGCCATGGCGAAAGCCTATATTAACCTCGGCAAACTGGAACGGGGCATCGAGGCACTGCAAGAGGCGCTGCGGCTTGACCCCACCGATTACGAATTACGTGAAATTCTGGCTCAGGTCTATTATCTCTCCGGCAACAACAAAGCGGCTGAAAAGGAATACGAAAAGCTGGTTGCTGTCAACCGGGACGATCTCGAGCTGCATTACCAGCTGGCGGCGATCTATCTGAGAAATAAAAAACCGGACAAGGCAATTGAAATTTACGAGCATATTTTCAATCGTGATAAATCCCAGGTCAAAGCCCTGGAAAAGGCTGCCGAGATTTGCTTTGTGCTCCGGAAGTTGGAACAGGCGGCGCAGTATTACGACAGTTTGATCGCAGAACACCCCGGTGAAATTAAATACTACCAGTATCGCTCTGATATTGCTCTGATTAATAACGATCTGCCGAAAGCCCTGGAAATGTATCAAATCCTGTCCGAAATGTCGCCGGAAGACATTGAAATTGCCGAGCGTTACGGCGATCTGCTTGCCCGGAGTGATTCAATCCGGCAGGCGCATGACTATCTGAGAGAGCTCATCCGCACTCATCCCGACCGGTCGGCAGCCTATATCAGCCTCGCCATGCT
>DSAS01000005.1 GCA_011046365.1 Fidelibacterota bacterium | reverse complement strand
TTCGCTGCGCCGAAGCATGACCTTAATGCGAGCCAGCAGCTCCTTCAAGTGGAAGGGCTTTGTCAAATAGTCGTCAGCGCCGATCTCCAGTCCTTTGACCCGATCCTTGACGGCGGTGCGGGCGGTCAGCATCAGAATCGGCATGAGCGGCGATGTTTCCCGAATCCGGCGGGCGACCTCAAATCCGTCAACATAGGGAAGCATAATATCCAACAGAACCAGATCGTATTTCCTTGTAAAAACCGTATTTAGGGCTGTCTGTCCGTCGGGAACATGGTCAACTGCGTACCCGTTTTTTTCCAGATTGAAGATGATGCCCTCCGCCAGAATTTTTTCGTCTTCAACCAGCAATATTTGCGGGGGCATGTCGGACTGACTCTGCATATCGGCGATGACTCCTTAGTCTTTCGGATTGAGCAATTTGTTCAGGTAGTGTTTCCGGCAGACCCGATAGCGGGGTAGTTCAATGTGGAACTGCAAACCCGGTTTTTTTCCCGGGATCTGGGCTTTGATGCGTCCGCCGTGAAAATTGACGATATTTTTAACCAGAAAGAGTCCCAAGCCGGTGCCTCTTACGTTGGGATGGGGTACTTCTCTGAGCCGGTAGAATTTTTTGAAGATTTTACGTAATTGCGATGGTTGAACGCCATGTCCGTAATCCCGGTATAAAATCGTGATGTACTTTTCGGAATCTGCCAATTTAATCTCGATCTGCGGCTCTCCCCGGGAGTATTTGATCGAATTGTCAATCAGGTTTTCAAACAGTAACCGCACGGTGTCAACATCCAGAACAGCCTGCGAATCGGAGGAACCGCTGATTCGGAACCGGTCATTTTCCAATGCGTACTGAGTGCGTAAATCTTCCCAGATTTGATTCAGCGCTTTTCCGGCATTCACCAGCTGGCAGTTGCGGGTTGCCTGACCGCTTTCGAAACGACCGACTTCCAGAATCGAATTAATCATTCTGTTTAAACGCGTTACCTCCCGGGACATCTTGGTGGTGAAACCACGCAGCTGCGGTTCAGAAATATCGGTGTAGGAATCGAGAGTTTCCAGATAGAGCTGAACCGAAGCCAGCGGTGTCTTCAATTCGTGGGTAATGCTGGCGATGAAATTGTCATAGAGTTTGGTCTGGTGAAAGTGGAAATTCAGATAGCGAAACAGAATCCACATACCGGCGGTAGTAATGGCGATCAACGCCAAGCCGACGACCAGAATCGCCACATTTCCACCGGTGTTGATGTGAATCGCATAGCGCTGGTCAATATCTTTGAGGACCATGTGAGTATTGACATAGCGGGCAATCCACAATCCGAGTACTGCCAGCCAGGCTGCCTGGATCAGTACGAAGATGACGATATATTTAGCGTTAGAGGTCTTTTTAGGCATTTAAGGGCAGAATCGTACCGTTTTTTACATTTGTTTTACAGTAAGTCTTGTTTCACTTTCATAAACTAATAATAGGTAAAGATAATGGAATAATCAATCATAATTACTTTTTAAAATAACCGGGAATTAGGAGCATCCAATGAATGTTTTACTCATCTACCCGCAATCTCCCGACACCTTTTGGGGATTCAAACACGCGGTAAAATTTATCTCGAAGAAGAGTAGTGAAATTCCCCTGGGCTTGGTCACCGTAGCTGGAATGTTGCCCCGGGAATGGGAACTGAAATTAATTGATACGAATATTACCAAGTTGCGCCGCCGGGACCTGGAGTGGGCGGATATGGTCTTTTTAAGTGGAATGAACATCCATCTGTCCTCATTCCAGAAAATTGTGCGGCAATGCAACGAACAGAATGTCCGGGTTGTGGCGGGCGGACCGTTGGTGACGATGGAGCATGAACAGCTGCTCGGTGTAGATCATTTTATTTTGAACGAAGCCGAAATGACGCTGCCGCAATTTTTAAAGGATTTGGCGAACGGTTGCCCACAGCCGGTCTATCAGACGACAGAATTTCCCGATATTGCCCTGACGCCGGTGCCCCGCTGGGATTTACTGGATATGCGGCAGTACGTCTCGATGAATATCCAATATTCCCGCGGCTGCCCCTATAACTGTGAATTTTGCCATATCACGACTCTGAACGGTCGTAATCCCCGGACCAAGAGCCGGGAGCAGTTGCTGGCGGAGCTGGATTCCCTGTACGATATCGGTTGGCGGGGACCTGTATTCATTGTGGATGACAATTTCATCGGCAATCGCAAAAAGCTGAAATCGGAAATCTTGCCGGCGATGGTGGAATGGACAGCGGAGCACAATTTCCCCTTTAGTTTCACCACCGAGACGTCGTTGAATATTTGTGATGACGACGAACTGATTGATCTCATGGCGGCGGTCGGCTTCAATCACATTTTTATTGGAATTGAGACGCCGAATAAAGCCAGCCTGGCGGAGTGCGGGAAGTACCAGAATATTGACCGCGATATCGTCAGTTCCATAAAAAAATTACATCAAAAGGGACTGCGGGTTTCAGGCGGCTTTATCATCGGCTTTGATAACGATACGCAGGAGATTTTTAACGCCCAGATTAATTTGATCCAGAACAGCGGCGTGGTAACCGCCATGGTGGGTTTATTGAACGCTCCCACCGGGACACGTCTCTATGAGCGCTTGAAAAGAGAGGACCGTCTGGTCAATTTTTTCAATGGCAATAATGTGGAAGCCTCGATCAATTTTGTCCCGAAAATGAATTACAAACTACTGATGAACGGCTATGTCTCGCTGTTGCGGTTTATCTATGCCCAGCCCAATTATTATCAGCGGGTGAAGACCTTTTTAAAAGAGTACAAACTACCCACCAGCGCCAACCTGAAAGTGACCCTTAACGATATCGGCGCGCTGTTCAAGTCCGTCTGGCGCCTTGGTATTTTCGAAAAGGGGCGGTTGTATTACTGGCGTCTCTTCTTCTACAGCCTATTTCGCTGCCCGCGCAAATTTCCCATGGCAATCACCATGGCGATCTACGGCTTTCATTTTCGCAGAATTATTAAAACTTTGTAGGCTCTGCCCCGACAACAGTCCGTTATTGATTCGTTGAAAAGGACGAGGTTATTCTTATTAATCGTGCTCGCAGTTTTCGTGATTCATGCTGCAATCCTCGTCGCCGTATTCGATTTCCAGAGTAACATGTTCACAATGCATCTCGTAAGCGATATGTTTAAGCTGTGATTTGATCGCAATAACCTCGCTCAGCGAGGTACCCTGATCAACAACAACATGAGTTGTCAGCACATGATTGACGCCGTCTAGAGTCCAGACGTGCGTATGGTGAACCGAGCGGACTTTGGGAATGCGTTGGAATTTGGCTTCCAGGGCGGCTGTATCAATATTGTCAGGGACTGTCTGCAAAAATACCCTGAGTGACTGAATCAGATTGGTCATCACATGGTAAATAATATAGACGGTAATGGCGATGGATAGAATCGGATCGAGAATATACCAGTCGGTAAAGAGCAAAATAAGGCTGACGATCAGCGTCGCGACCCAGCCCAGAATATCCTCAATCAGATGCAGGCTGACGACCCGGATGTTCAGGGTTTTGCCCCGGCGTAATTGCAACACCGCGGCGCCGTTAAAGGCAATCCCGACGATTGCCAGTAAAAACATCCCTTCCGCATGGGGTTTGACCGGGTCCAGCAGGCGGGGGATTGCCGCCCGCATAATAAAACCGGAGCCGGTGAGCAGAATGATGCTATTGATCACCGCCGCCAGAATCGAGTAGCGGCGATATCCGTAGGAGTATTTTGCATTGCCGGCTCTGTTGGAATATTTTTGCAGGATGAAAGAGAGTCCCAATGCCAGCGAATCGCCGAAATCGTGGAGAGCGTCGGAAATAATGGCAATGCTGTTGGTCAGCAGTCCGCCGGTGATTTCCAGAATTGAAAAGAACAGATTTAAAAAGAAGGCGATTCCGATGGCGTGCTGTTCCTGCTGCTGATCGTGTCCGTGAGACATCGGTTGTTTATTTTGCCAGATCGTTCAGAATTTCCAAAATTTTCGCTTCAAACTCAACGGGCGCCTCGACGATGCCCCAACCTTTTGATTGCTGATAAAGACCGTTGTAAGCGGCGTCATGATAGGAGCGAATCAGGTGCGGAATCTTCCTGGATTTCAGCTCGGCTGTCAAGGCATTCGCCTGGATTTCGTTTTGTAACGTGGCGATTTTTTGATAATCGGACATATTTTGCTCCGGGTTACCTAGGTGATTGAATTGGACTCGGCGTTGGCATAAAGGGCGTTGATTTCATCTTTGTACTTTTGTTCGATTACCGAGCGTTTGATCTTCAAACTGGGCGTCAGTTCACCCTTCTCGATACTCAGCGACCGGGGCAGCAGAATGAATTTTTTGATTTTTTCAAAACGGGCTAAATGACTCTGCAGCTGCTCGATAGTCTGTTCGAAATAATCAATTACTTCGGGCAGCTTGATCAGCTCTTCATCCGATTTGACATTCAATTCCTGATATTCCGCCCAGAGGCGCAGAGCTTCAAAGTTTGGCACGATCAGTGCGCTGATAAACTTGCGATAGTTACCGACCAGACAGACATCCTCAATATATTTACTCTTTTTGAGAATGTTTTCAATCGGTGCCGCGGCGACATTTTTTCCACCGGAAGTGACGATGATGTTCTTTTTACGGTCGGTCAGGTAGAGATAATTCTCGGCATCGAGGTAGCCGATATCGCCGGTATGTAACCAGCCGTCGGCATCAATGGTTTCGGCAGTGAGGTCGGGGCGTTTGTAATAACCTGACATAACGATCGGTCCCCTGACCAACACTTCGCCGTCAGCGTTGATTTTAATTTCGACACCTTCGATGGGTTGCCCGCAGGAGCCATAATGGGATTTTCCAAAGGGCGTCAGGGTGATAATCAGATGCGCCTCGGTCATGCCGTAGCCCTCGATGATCTGCATATCCAGCGCCTCGAAAAATTTTAATGTTTCCACGGAAAGCGGGGCTCCACCGGCGATCGGATAGCGCATGTTACCGCCCATAATGGCTTTGATCTTACGGAAGACCAGACGGTTCGCGATACTATAACGGATTTTTGTCCACCAGCTCAACTTTCCGTCGATCTTGTCGGCGTGGTACCTTTTACCGACTTTCTGAGCCCAGTAAAAGATGGACTGTTTGAATTTACTGCTCTGCTCGATCTGTTCCTGAACTTTAGCGGCGATTTTTTCAAAGACCCGGGGGACGCTGACAATCACATTGGGACGGGCGTCTTTCAAATCATCAATGACGGTATTGACACTCTGGGCGTAATGAACGGTCGCACCAACATACATGGGACACCAGTGTCCGGCAAGCCGTTCATAAAGATGACTCAGTGGTAAAAAAGACAGAAACGTGTCGGTGGACTGAAGATTCAGGCGGGCTTCGGAATGAATAATATCGTGACTAAATCCGCGGTGATGCAGCATGACGCCTTTCGGATCGCCGGTTGTCCCGGAGGTATAGACCATGCTGCAGATACTTTCGGGATCAATGGAGTCTACACTTTGCCGGAAAAAATCCGGATTTTCAGTCTGGAAATCCCTGCCGAGCCTGAGCAATTCATCGTAATAGCTGATTTTTCTAATGCTGGATTCCACCGTTTCGAGGGGGAAAATAAATTCTAAATTGGGCAGTGCAGTATCAATCTGTCGAATTTTGTCAAACTGTTCCTGGTTTTCGACGAAAATTGCCCGGGCTTCGGAATCCATGAGAATATATTCGATCTGATTGGGTGGCAGGGTCTGATAAATGGGAACGGTAACACCTTTCAGGCAGAAAATGGCGAAATCGCTGATCGGCCATTCCGGACGGTTGTTTGACAAAATGGCGATTTTATCACCTTCATGCAGACCGAGTTTTGCCAGACCATTGGTCAGAAGTTCGATTTCATTGCCCATTTCCTGGTAGGTATAGACCTGGTAGGAGTCGCCTTTTTTCATTTTCAAGGCAATATTTTGCGGGTATTTTTGAATTGTGTTACGTAACATTTCGGGGAGAGTCTTGAACATAATCGGTTCCTTTCTTTGAAATTTCCTATTTAAAGAGGGGCAGACCTTGGATTTTTGCTTTCAGCCGGTACACGGAATTGGTCTCGACCTCAGTCAAATATAATGTTTTTAAGTGTTTATCGCCAAATTCCAGATTGGTGGGTTTTCCACCGGGAGTTTTCAGGCAGCCGGCAATTTTTCCGTCAGGCTGAATAATGTAAACCGCCGCACCGCCGAAGTGAGCCAAATAGAGATTGCCTTTTTTATCGAAAGCAATTCCGTCCGGGTCGCCACCGGGCAGTTTAATAAAGGTTGTCGGGTCCGGATCAATTTTAGCATTATCTATGGAAAATTTTAAAATCCGCTGGCAGGCGGATTCACAGATTAAAAGTGAGCGGTTATCCGGTGAAAAGGCGATTCCGTTGGGGAAAGCCAGATTTGGAACCGCAATTGCTGTTTGACCGCTGGCGGGGTCAATTTTGTAAACGGCGCCGTCGGGATTATTACGGTCATAATGATGGGGATCAGTTACATAGAGCAATCCGTCGGGACCAATGGCGATATCGTTAGGGCGCCGGAAGGGACGTTCGGCGGTGCCGGTGCTGAGAACGGTAATCTTTTTATCCGCGGTAATCCTGAGAACCGCTTTCGTACCGAAATCACAGGCATAGAGGAGCCCGCGGTGAAAAAGCAGCCCGTTGGTGTAGCCGAAGATGGGAGTCTTTTCCGACCGAACCAGAAAGGTGTCAGCCACACCGTTATGGATTTTAGCAATCCAGTCACCCCGACAGTTGGATACATAGAGAGTGGATTTTCCGTCCCAGCTGGGACCTTCCGGGAAGCTCAGACCGGCAGTGACTTTTTCCCATTCACCGGCGGGGCAAATTGACTGCTGACAGCCGGTGAAGGCAAAGAGAGTTGTAAAGAAGAAAATTACCGCTTTACCAGCCATTTGTAACGCTGAATTAATTGGTGAAAAAGTCCAGAATATTGCCCAGCGTGTTACTGTCGGCTTTGTACAATTCCGTATACCGGCAGCGGGTGCAGGTGATGGCAGTGAATTTGACATTCTGAATGTCAAAAATTTTTGCCAGAAAACTGCCGGTGGTACGGATTTCCTGAGCCTCGTATTGTGAATTCTGGCATTTCGGGCAGAGGTAAATTTTTTGTTTTTCCATGATCGCCTCATTAATTGATTTTACTCGGTTCGATAGATTCGATCGCCGGCATCGCCCAGCCCCGGCAGGATATAGGCGTGTTCATTCAGTTCCCGGTCCAGCGCCGCGGTGAAAATCGGGACGTCCGGATGATCGGCGATGATTCGGGCGACCCCTTCCGGAGCGGCAACGAGACAGACGAAGCTGATGTCCGTGACACTCCTCTTTTTGATAAAATGCAGTGCCGCCGTGGCGCTGCCGCCGGTCGCCAGCATCGGATCAATTAAAATCACTTTCGTTGCAGCTAAATTAGGTGGAAATTTTGTGTAATATTCCACGGGTTCCAGGGTGTTTTTATCGCGGTAAAGCCCGATATGTCCGACGCGGGCGCGGGGAATCAGATTCTGGATACCGGCGATCATGCCCAAACCGGCTCTCAGGATGGGAATCAGCGTGATTTCTTTGGCAAGCTTGACACCGGTTGTTGTTTCCAGGGGGGTGGTCACCTCGATTTTGACGGTTTCGGTATTGCGGAATACTTCGTAGACCATCAGCGAGGCAATCTGATTCAACAGGGTGCGAAAGAGATAGTTATCGGTGCGGACATCCCGCAAGGCAGTCAGTTTTGTCTGAATCAGGGGATGTTCGATAATGTGGAGTGTCTCAAAGCGCTGGTCGGTCATAATTGCTCCCGGTGAACGGTTAATTTTTTATCCAGCTTCTTTTCAATGGTGTTTATCTGACTCGACAGATTATTAAGGCGGAATTCGATGGAATTCAGAATCCAGAACTGGAAATGTTCCACTTTCGCCTGTTTATAGATCATCCAGATGATTTTAATGGATACCAGTAAAACACCCATTTCGATTGACAGCAACGGCGGCAGCGGCAGATTCATATGAAACAGATGGCGGAGTATATCAAAAATAAAGAGGACCAGGATGATGGCTAAAAATGTAAGATTGATCATCAAATCCTGTTTTGCCGAACCTTTTCCACCGACCTGACCGACTATTTGCCGGATTTTCTCTTTCTCGCTGCGAAAATGTTCCAGTTCACTTTCAAGGTTGACATTTTCTTCCGGGGTCATGTCTTTCTCCTGTATTTGTTCGATACTGTCACAGCATTATCAATGGATACCGCCTTAATCTACCAAAAGAGAAGCAAGAAATCATCTAATTATCAAATAATTGTTAAAATTCCCATAGAATCCCGATTTCCATTATACATTTATTGGAATTTTTACTATTTTATCTCAATGATAAAGCCGCTTGACAGTCCCAATAATAAAATGTTAGGAACAGCTATGCAGAACACCATGCTCGATCGTTTTTTTCGCTATGTAAAAATTGACACCCAATCACAGGAGGGGATCGAAGATAAGTATCCCAGCACCGCTAAACAAAAAGAACTGTTGAGCCTGCTGGTTGATGAATTGAAAGCGTTAGGTCTCAAAGATGCCGAAATGGATCAATACGGTTATGTCATGGCTACGCTACCGTCCAATCTTAGCCCGGGTGACAGTAAAAAGGTGCCGGTTATTGGTCTGATTGCCCATGTGGACACATCGCCGGAGGTCAGCGGCGCCAATGTCAAACCGATCATTCATAAAGATTATCAGGGTGATGATCTCGTATTGCCTGGTGATCCCAATCAGGTATTGCGGATTGATGAGAATCCGGCGCTGCGGAATCATATAGGGCACGACATTATTACTTCGGACGGAACCACTTTGCTCGGCGCTGACGACAAAGCCGGCATCGCTGAGATAATGACGCTGCTGGAATATCTGCGTGATCATCCGGAAATCAAACATGGCGCCCTGCGCATCGGCTTTACACCCGATGAGGAAATTGGCGCCGGAACAAAATTTTTCGATGTGAAAAAATTTGCCGCCGACTATGCCTATACCGTGGATGGTGAAACTGTCGGGGAGATCGAGAACGAGACCTTCAACGCCGCAGCGGCGACTTTTACGGTACATGGAATCAATGTCCACCCCGGTTATGCCAAAAACAAACTTGTCAATGCGATTAAGATCGTCGCCGACATCATTACTGATCTGAAAAATGATCCTTCGCCGGAAACCACGGAAAAGCGGGAAGGCTATTTGCATCCCTATATACTTGAGGGCGGCGTGGAAAAAGCCAGTGTGAAATTTCTGATCCGCGATTTTGAACAGGCAGGTATGAAAACCAAAGCCGAACATCTGAAGCAGGTCCGGGAAAAAATCAGTCAGCAATATTCAAAGGCGAAAATCGAGCTAGAGATCAAAGATTCCTATCAGAATATGAAGGTAAAACTCGATGAGGACCCCAAAGTGGTGGATTATGCCCTGGAAGCCGTCAGTCGGGCTGGGATCGAGCCACAGCTGCAGTTGATTCGCGGTGGCACCGATGGAGCGCGGCTCTGCTTTATGGGATTGCCGACACCGAATATCTTTACCGGCGGGCATAACTTCCATGGCAAACTCGAATGGATTGCTGTGCAGGCGATGAAAGAGGCGGTGGATACACTGATTGAATTGGTCCAGATATGGGTGGAGAAGAGCCTTGAAAACTAAATTTTTTATATTCATCATGGCGCTATTACCAGCAATCATTTTTGCTGAAATCATTGACAGTATGCCGGTTGGACCAGGCGTGATGTACTATCACGATTATCTTGAGCAAGGACCGTGGCACCTTTACATTCTTCAAATTGATTTGGAAAACGGACATATTCAGTTAGAAACGGCAAAAGCGGATGACAAGCTTGCCGGATTTGAGAAACCGTCGTCCATGGCAAAACAGAAAAATGTTGATGGACACAAGGTAGTAGCAGCTACCAATGGCGATTTTTATAACACCAGTACGGGAGTGCCTATTAATGCACAGGTGCTTAAGGGTGAGCTATTACAGAAGCCAATCAATCGAGAAGCGTTTGGGATTACTGAAGATAAAGAACCGTTCGCCGGAATTTTCTCATATTCTGGATTTGTGTGGGGGAAAAATGGCACCCTGAGTACTATTCATGGCATCAATGGAACCCGGAATTCAAATTACCTGGTTCTTTATAATAAATATATGGGTACAAAAACCGGTACCAATGAATGGGGTACGGAGATAATTGCCGAATATGTTACTGACCCGGTTATTAACGATACGGTCTATCTGAAAGTTGTTGCCAAAGATAGCATTCAGGTAACCGGTCATGGTAATAACAGCATTCCGTTAAATGGTCTGGTTTTATCGGGACATGGGGAGTCCAGAGATTTTCTGAATCAAGCGGTTTTTATTGGTGATACCATTAAACTATTACTGAAGTTAACGCCGGAAACCCGCAGAATCCGTGAATTGATTGGCGGCGGTCCCTCCATGATTCGCAACGGATCGGTCACGGTACCGGCTGGTAGCTTTTCATCTGATCGTCATCCGCGCACAGCGGTCGGTTTCTCACAGGATTCAACCAAATTGTATCTTTTTGTTGTAGATGGTCGCCAAGCCGGGTTCAGCATTGGAATGTCACTCTATGAATTTGCGGATTATATGCTGGAATGGGGCGTTTATCAAGGGATAAATTTCGATGGTGGTGGTTCCAGTGCTATGGTCGTCCGGAATAATGTTATGAATAGTCCGTCCGACGGAGTGGAAAGATCGGTATCAAATGCCCTGCTGATTGTCAGTACGGCGCCAGTCGGTGATTTTTCGAAATTGTGGATCAAACAACGCTATGTATTTTTATTACCGGGAACAACCAAACAGTTTTCCGCGGATGGTTATGATGAATACAATAATAAAGTAACCTACCCAACTGATCAGCTTAATTGGAGTTGCGATGGCAATATCGGCACAATAGATGAAAATGGATTATTGACCGCTGGTAATGATACCGCTTCCGGCTACATCTATGCAGCGATTGACAGTATCAAAGATTCTGTGTTTGTCCATATTACGGAAATTGGCGAAATTGAGCTGGAACCGGATCCGATCATTTTGGAAGTCGGAGAAAAGCAGCAATTATCCGCAACTGCCCGGGATTATTACGGTCATAAAATTGATCTGTCTCTGGATGAATATGAATGGTCAGTCATTGGTGAAATTGGTACCATCTCCGCAACCGGATTTTTCTCTGCAAATACAATCGGCGAAGGGGCAATCATTGCATCATATGAATCCGTTGCCGATACGGTACCGGTCACAGTCGGCGCTGCTACGAATGTGTTAGTTGATGATTTTAGTGATGTGAGCAATTGGACCGTATCTACTGCAATTGCAAGCGGAACATTTACCTTATCAACGGAGGTCTATTATTCCGAACCATCGTCCGGTAAGATGGACTATAACCTTTTAACAGGTGGTACGAGTGCCTTGTATCTGAATATCGCATTGCCGATTTCCGGAACACCCGATGCTGTCGGAATCTATGTTTATGGTGACAGTAGCAATCATTGGCTGCGTGGTGAATTCAAAGATCATGACGGCGAAAAATTCATCGTAAATTTTACAGAATCAAGCCCCGGAATAGACTGGAAAAATGAGTGGCAGTATCTGGAAATCCTGCTCGAAGATGCTATTCCCAGTTGGGCAAATCCCGGCGCCGTGCTTAATTTTCCGATTGAGTGGACAAGAATTTACCTGGTGGAAACCAAAGATGATAATAAGGGGTCTGGTACAATCTATTTTGATGATTTGAAGATCCGCTTTATTGAATCAACCGGAATCCGTCAAGATGATGTGCCGGTAGCGGAAAAGTTTCGGTTGCTGAGTCATTACCCGAATCCATTTAACAATACCTCAAATTTTGAAATTCAACTGATAGATACCGGGAATATTACCCTGACGTTTTATAATGCTAAAGGCGCAGAGGTGGATAAAATGATATTAATAAACGGAGCAGCGGGTCGTCATATTATTCCCTGGAAACCCAATAATTTATCATCAGGTATTTACTTCTATACGATCCAGATGAAATCTCAGTTTGTCCATGGCAAATGCCTGCTGCTGAAATAAAGATGGATGATTTGAAAAGAGAGGGAAATTATGTTTCAATATGTCAAGCGATTGAAGTTGCCGGTATTATTACTGATATGTGCTTTAATTATAGTTAGTTGCGGAGAAAGAGTGATTCGCAATAAAGCCCCCCTCGGCTATATTAAAGAGGAACTGGCAAAACTGGCGCCGGTGGAGCTGCAAGCCGATTTATCCGGGCTGAGCTCCAAAGATTTTCAGGTGTTGATTCGGTTGGTGGAAACCGCGAAAATTATAGATGAACTCTTTCTTTTGCAAGTCAGCCGGGAAAATCCGGCGATTCGGTCGGCATTACAACAGTCGGAAGACCCGCAAGACTCGCTCTATCTGAAGTTCTTTAGCATCATGTTTGGACCCTGGAACCGGCTGGCAGAACATCATCCATTCATCAATGAAAAGAAGAAACCGACAGGCGCCGGTTTTTATCCCGAGGATATGACGAAGGAGGAATTTTTAAAGGCTGTCAAACAGGATCATACTAAAAAAGAGGCTCTGGCTGGTACATATACCGTTGTCAGGAGAAATGAGTCGGGCGAGCTGACGGCAATACCCTATCATGTGGAGTATGCCGATTTGGTCAGACAAGCCAATCGTCTGTTGGAAAATGCCGCCGATCTGACTGAGGACCCGACACTGGCGAAATATCTCCGGCTGCGGGCACGGGATTTATTGACGGATGACTATTTTGAGAGTGATATGGCGTGGATGGACCTGGCGGGCGACTTTGAGGTGGTGATCGGACCCTACGAGGTCTATGAGGACCAACTCTTCAGTTATAAAGCCGCCTACGAGGCATTTATCTGTATCGTGGATCATCAGGAGAGCGAGAAACTGGCGAAAGTGGCGCAATACCTGAATGAGCTGGAAGCCACGTTGCCAATTCCCGATGAATATAAAAATTTTAACCGCGGCAGCGCATCGCCGGTTAAGGTAGTACAGGAAATTTTTTCCGCCGGTGACACCAAAGCGGGCATCCAGACCACCGCCTTTAACCTGCCCAACGACGAAAGAGTCCGGGAGGCAAAGGGTTCCAAAAAGGTGATGCTGAAAAATGTCGCCCAGGCAAAATATGAAAAATGCTGGATTCCCATTGTCAATACTATTCTCGCGCCGGAGCCGCTGGCAAAGGTCTCCTTCGACGCCTATTTCAATCACGTACTGATGCATGAAGTGAG
Organism: Fidelibacterota bacterium; assembly: GCA_011046365.1. Taxonomy (GTDB): domain Bacteria; phylum Fidelibacterota; class UBA2242; order UBA2242; family UBA2242; genus B118-G9. The sequence continues at coordinate 7,333 of DSAS01000005.1, read as the reverse complement.
TCACGGACTGGGTCCCGGAATACTGACCCGTGCCGATGGTACGAAAACTACAGTGAGTTTGGAGCTGAAAGAGCTCTATCCCATAATCGAGGAATGTAAAGCCGATGTACTGGGAATGTATACCTATCTCTATCTGATTCGCAAGGGTGTGTTTCCGATGGATGTGGAGGCGGCGCTTGCCAGTTACCTCGGTGGCATGTACCGTTCGATTCGGTTTGGGATTGATGAAGCCCATGGCGGCGGAGTGGCGATTCAGTTTAATTACTTTATGGATAAAGGTGCATTTTATCAAGACCGGAACGGTAAGTTGAATTATAACGGTGAAAAGCTACAAACCGCCATTCGGGATTTGGCTGCAGAATTATTACTGATCGAAGCCCATGGTGACTATGACCGCGCCAAACAGTTGGTTGGCAAATATCGGGTGATGACGCCGCTCATGGCTGACTATGTGGCACAATTGAGTCATTTACCGGTGGATATCCAGCCAAGTTTTCCGATTGTTAATTGAAATAAAAAAAAAGACCGACTGATTTGATTCAGTCGGTCTTTTTTAAAGAGGTTTTCCCTCCCCGAACGTTAATGAGGGGATTTATGAGGGATATTACGGCACATCCGGGGAGGGGGAGGGGATGTATTGTAAGGTTTTTTGTTTCGGTGATTCAAAGATCAATTTTGTTGATTAAAAGTGCAATAATAATGCCAGACGATTAATCAAAGAAAGTGACAATCAGTTTTCAATCTACCCATTAGATGTATGATGGGTGGAAAAAGTTTCAATAAATTTGAAAAATAATTCAAAAAAACTAAAATAAATGATCTTGGTCACGATTTCGCGAGTTACTATTTTATCAGAAATTTGAGTATATTTGCTGCGAAATGAAGAGTAGGGGGGAAATTATTTTGAGAAAAATTCTGACAATTGACGACGATGCCGACATACGGGATATAATTCAGACTTTCTTCGAATCCCGGCAGATGGAGGTCAAAACGCTTGCAGAAGGCTCCCACGCCCTCGAAACGGTTATTCAGTTCGAACCCGATGTGATCATTCTGGATATTAATTTACCGGGCAAAAGCGGAATGGAACTATTGAAGATTTTCAAGGATCATCCGCTGGCAGCTCAGATACCGGTGATTATGCTGACCGGGCAGCAGGCTCCGACGATGCAGGTTAACGGGCTCGTTTCCGGCGCCGATGATTATGTGACCAAACCCTTTGACCTGAATATCCTCTATGCCCGGGTTATCAGTGTCATGCGGCGCTCTTTAAAACAGACCCGGGAAAAATATACCGAAATGAATCTGCTCCGCTACCTGATCAGGCGGTATACCAAACGCGATTACATCATTTATACAAAATATTTCGAAGAGTACGATGATCATCCCCGATACTGGAACGCCTTCGTACCGGATTTGATTATCGAAAAAGGCAAAAAGTACCGCTGTTTTTTGTTCGAATCAACGCAGTCATTGCTGGAGGAGACCTTCCTGGATCGGATGAAGTCTGTGGCTGACATTATCCGGATGTGGCATCGCCCGGTGGAAATCAATATTGTTGTCCGCACAAAGGAGAATGACCGGGTGGCTCGGCGGATTATTGAAGAAAACAATCTTCCCATCAATATAAAATTAATTAAAAAAAGCACGGCTAAGAAGTAAAGGGGCGCCCGCCGGAAAGCGTAAAATATTCCTTTGATTTCGGCTAAATATTTTTTAAAATGGAAACGTATGACACAAAATACGTTTCCAATGAGCAAAAGTGCAATGCCGGATAAAATGCAATTCGTGATCGAATCCGCCCGGCAGGATATTCTCAAAAATGGGATCAGCAGTTTTACCATTGAAAAACATACCGCCAAATTGCGCATCAGTAAAAAAACCCTCTATAATTTTTTCCCGTCAAAAGATGAATTCATTAAAGCCGCACTGAAATCTCATATTGAAGATATCTATGACAGCCTGGCTGCAGTACCGGAAAATCCGGAACAGCCCCTGGAAACGTCGCTCTGGATTTTACAGACCGTCTTCGAGAAAAATGCGACAGTGAGTTCCAATACGATGTACGAAGTGAAACTCTATTTTCCCGAAATATGGGATCAAACCGTAAAATTGCAGACCGATATCATCGGCAGGCTGAGTGCTCATTTTATTTCTGCCCAGAAAATGAATATTATCCGCAAAGATGTCAATCCGAATTTTACCAGCAATTTGATTATGCGCATCGTACAGGATATTTTTCAACCGGAATTTTTAATTGACTCGCCCTACAGTTTATCCACCATCATACCGATGTTTACCGATCTGATTATGAACGGACTGCTGGAGAAAGCACAGACCGTGGATTTTCACAGGCTGATGCGATCAATTTCAAACAAGGATCAAACCGAATGAAATCCTGGATCGAGATAATTTTAAAATTCCCCCGCACAATTATCGCCACCTGCATTCTCATCACCTTATTACTGGGCTGGCACATTCCAAAGCTGCAGATTGAACCGGATATTGTAGAAATGTTACCGCAGGATTTGGATATTATTGTCAAAACGAATGAGATGGAAGATACTTTTGGCGGCTCCGAACTGGTTGTGATATCCATTTCAGCGGAGAATATCTTCAGTCGGGAAACCTTTTCAAAGATTAAGACGATTACGGAGGAGCTGGAAGGTAACCGGATCATCGATCGGGTCATCTCCCTGAGCAATGCTCCCGATATCATCAGCACTCCCGATGGGTTTGAAGTCCGTGATTTGATGGAGGGTTTTGATTTCACCACGGAACATACCGAGAAAATACAACAGCGGATCAAAGATAACGAGATGTTGTACGGGATGGTGGTTTCTGAGGATTTTTTAAAAACCGCCATTGTTGTGATCATGACGCTTGATAATGAAAATAGTGATGATGATACAATCTACAATCTGTTTAATGATTATAAACACCGGTTTGAAGGACCGGAGGAAATCCATATCGCCGGTTTAGCCATCACTCGCCATGAAATTGCGCAAACCATGAACAGTGATATCAAATATCTTTTTCCTTTTGGTATAATCCTGATGGTTTTTTTTCTGGTATTAAGTTTTCGCAGTTGGCTCGGGGCATTTTTACCCTTTGTAGTGGTCATCATGAGCATAGTATGTACCATGGGATTTATGGCACTCCTGGGCTGGAAATTGAACTTTTTGGGCATTATGATTCCCGTGATGCTGATTGCCATTGCCAATGATTACAGCATCCATCTGGTGGCGCATTATTTTGCAGATTACAAGCAGGGGCAGTTGCGGAAAAAAAATCATCTGATAAAGTCAACGCTGATCCAATTACGGACGCCGGTATTCCTGGCGGGAATTACCACGTTAATTGGGTTTCTCAGCCTCCAGTCCCATATTCTGCCGGCAGCCCGGGAATTGGGGTTGATCGTATCAATTGGAATCACAATTGCATTGATATTTAGTCTTACGTTTGTTCCCGCTGCTCTGAAAGTCTTAAATTTTCCGATAACACTGATTCAAAAACCGGAGAGTGATCGCACTGATCGCTTTCTGCAACGTTGGGGCAGATTTTTCGTCAGACATAAAGGTTCTTTCCTGCTGTTTTCAATTCTTTTTACCTTTCTGATGGTGCTGGGGATTCCGCGAATTTACATTGATACAAATCCGGTTTTCTTTTTCCGGGAATCATCCGAAATTCGGAAAAGCAATGAATTAATTGACCAAAATTTTGGTGGCTCATCACAGCTGATGGTTCTGGCGGAAGGTGATATTAAGAGTCCGGATTTCCTGGCAAAGATGGATCAACTGGCAAATTATCTGGACACACACGCCGCCATCAACCACAGCAGTTCGATTGTTGACCAGATTAAAATGATGAACAGGGCGTTTCACGGTGATAGTGCTGCCTATGACCGGATACCGGAATCCAGGGAAATGGTGGCTCAATACCTGTTTCTGTATAGTCTGACCGGCGACCCGGAGGATCTGGATCGGCTGGTGGATTATAATTATGAAAAAGCCCAGATCCTTGCCCGGATTAATGAGAGTAGTACCTCAGAGATTCACCGGATATATCGGGAGACAAACCGGTACATTGAAAAGGAATTCAATAAAGATGAATTTCCGACAATTACCGGGATGGCTGCTTACATATCGGTACTGGCTGATATGGTAGTCAAAGGACAGATTAGAAGCCTGATTCTTTCCATCGTTTTGGTCTGTCTAGTCAGTGCCCTGATTTTCAAATCCCTGGCGGGGGGACTGCTGGCGATCGTGCCGTTGAGTTCAGCGATAATTATGGTTTTTGGTTTGATGGGATTCTTCGGGATCACGCTGAATATGGCGACTGTAATGATATCTAGCATCATGATTGGGGTGGGAATTGATTATACTATTCATTTTATCTACCGCTACCGGCTGGAGGTTCACAAAGGTGCCAGCGCCGGGGAAGCGGTGGAAAGAACGTTGCTGACGAGTGGAAAAGGAATTATTTATAATGCCCTTTCGGTAATTGTCGGATTTCTGGTCTTAACCGTTTCGGGATTTCTGCCGATCTATTTTTTCGGATTTCTGATCGTAATATCCATCGCTACCTGTCTCGTTGGGGCACTGACAATAATGCCGGCGATTCTGGTCTCATTCCAACCGGGTTTTATTTTCAAACAAAAGAGGATGAAGTCATGAATAGAGAAATTGATCAGAAAATCAGTCGGATCATCATGATTGTGATTGCCGGAATCCTGCTCTATTGGCTCTATAATTTGGGTGTATTAGTGATTGACTGGCTTGGTTCGATTGGTCAAATGGACAGCAGCAGGTGGCTGCAATTCGGGCATTTTTGCGTAAAAAACATCAGTATCATTCTGATGGTTTATGTGATCATCTGTCTGCAGGCTGCCGGCATTGCAGAATTCAGATACCGAAAGAATTTCGTTAAAGCTTTCTTCCTGGCGATCGGTCTGACTCCGCTGGGAATGCTGATCTGGTGCCGGCGCTGTCTGTCAGAAATTAAGTGAAATCAAACAGAAAAGGAGTGATGTTATGAAACTGAAAATGACTCAAATCGCTGTTTTTGGTTTGATCTCGATGAGTTTTTCAGTTTTTGCTGAGGAATTAACCGGTCGGGATATCATGTTGAAAGTTGACCAGCAGAGTGATGTCAGGACTGCGATAAACGATACAAAGATGACGCTGATAAATAATCGGGGGCAGACCCGTGAAAGAGAGGTTATGCGGTACGAAAAGAGCTATGACGGCGCCGGTGGGATTGATAAGAAAACGTTGATTATTTTCAATTACCCGGCGGACATCCGGGGTACCGGATTGCTGTTATGGAGTTATACCGATCCTGAAAAGGATGATGATCGCTGGCTTTATCTGCCGGCGTTGAAGCGGATTCGCCGGATTGCCGGAGAGAGTAAAAATGATTACTTCATGGGTACCGATTTCACCTACGACGATATGGGCGCTCGCAATATTGATGACGATAATCATACCCTGCTGGGAAAAGAGGTTCTAAACGGTGAAGAGTGCTATAAAATCGAGTCGGTTGCAAAGAAAAAGAATGACCTTTACAGTAAAAAGATCAGTTGGGTGCTGCCCGAAAAATGGGTGATTGTCAAAGTGGAATTTTACGACAAGAGTGACGCTTTACTGAAGGAACTGACTGTCTCCGATGTTCGGAAGGTGGATAACATCTGGACCGGTCACGTGCTCTTTATGGACAATTTTGCCAAGTCGCACCAGACCAAAATCGAGGTGCGAAAGGTAGAATACAACTGCGACATCAGTGATCAGGTTTTCACGCAAACGACGCTGCAGAGGGGGCGGGTGCAATGAAACGCGGTGTGATTCTAATGGCGATACTTTGGGTCGGTTTGGATTTTCTACCGGCAGAAGTCGAATTTCATGGTCTCTTACGCCACCACAGTGCCTTTCGGATCGCTGAACCTTCTGATGCTCTGGTTCTGCGCAATCGTCTGCGGCTGAATTCCGAGCTCTGGAGTGGCGATGTCTACGGATTTGCGTCGGTTGATTTTCTCAATGATGCGGTGGTGGACAATCAGACGGAGCTGAATTTACGGGAAGCCTACCTGGATATTTACGGCGCCTGGGTGGATTTCCGGATCGGGAAACAGCAGGTGGTCTGGGGCAAAGCCGACGGCTACTTTATCAACGATATCGTTAATCCGCTGGACCTGTCGCTTTTTTTATTGCAGGATTTTGATGATATACGCATGGCAACCACGATGCTGAATACGAAATTTCACCACGGCAATTACTCGCTGGAGCTGCTGGTGATTCCGGAGTTTCGTCCTATGAATATTGATTTTGAAGGCAACTGGGCGTTTCGGCGACCGGATTCAGTCGCAATACCCAATCCGGCAACCTCTATGATCGGTGAAAAGATGAATATCCCGATGGTTTATCCCGAATCATCCCTGCCGGAATGTTCGGTGAAAAATTTCGAGTACGGGTTAAAATTGAATATGTTTCTGCTGGGGACGGACATTTCGCTGATCTACTTTAAAGCCAGGGAAGACCAGCCGGTCATGCAAAAGGAAATTGTTATAAATCCAGGAAGTGCGCTCCCCGGATTTGAAATGCGGCTCACGCCGACGCATCCCTGGTTTACTTTTTACGGGCTGAATTTTTCACGTCCCGTGGGGATGTGGGTTATCCGCGGGGAAGGCGGCTACTATCCGAAGCGGTCTTACGATACCAAGTATTTTACTACGCAGGTAGACGGATTAACGGAAAAACCTTTTTTTCAGAGTATGGTCGGCGTTGAATACCAGTTGACTGCCGATCTGAATATAGCCGTTCAGGCAATTCAGGAGCGCATTCTGGATTATGAGGAGGCGATCGTAACAGACGAGGTGGCAAATCTGGGAACCGTCTTGCTAAAGGGTAGTTTTCGCAATGAGACGATTCAGCCGATGTGGCTGACGCTGTATCATTTCAGCAATGATTCCTATCTTAGCCGGATTATGATAGACTGGAAATATTCCGACAGCTTCACTATTACTTTCGGAACCGATATTCTGGGCGGGAGAGCGGACACAATTTTCGGACAATTTGATAAAAACGATAATCTCTATCTGAAACTGCGCTACGATTTTTAATAGAATTTATCTGCTGCGAAAGTGATAAAATGCTGATGCTACCAGTGATGACGACAATTGTTCAACTCCTGCCGGAGTTGGTCACTGGGAGATGGTGGTTTCCTCCGGATTGCATCCGGAGTTATTCACGTTCAACTCCTGTGGAGTTGTTTTTACTCTTTTGCGACAATGCAGATCACTGTTTAAGAATCCCGGCAGGGATTCAACATGAATAGC
>DSAS01000013.1 GCA_011046365.1 Fidelibacterota bacterium | reverse complement strand
TATTTCTGGACCGCTCTTTATTATCGGGATTTTATACTGGTTGAATTGGATTAAGCGTGATGAACTGCGACCGGAGGGCATTGATAAGGCTAGAAATAATCATCACAATCGTGAGGATATGACTGGCGAACACAGGTTTGGCGACGCCGGTCAGGCAAGTATTGCTGTTCTGTTTTTGATTGTCTGGCTGAGTGATCCCCTGCTATTGGAATCCACCACACATTTAAATGAGCTGATACCCCGCATTATCCGGTTTCCAATCGGAATTATTCTGCTGATCAGCGCCGGATACCTGGCAATTTCGACCCTGAAGATTGTTTTTGGAGAAGTTCGCAAACCACCTGTTGTTATTCGGGAAGGCGCATATAAATATTGCCGTCATCCCATGTATCTTGCGGAAATATTACTCTATCTGGGTTTGCTAATCATCAGTATATCGTTTGCTGCGTTTATTGTCTGGCTGCTGGCAATCGGTTTTCTGTATTTTATCGGTCGCCATGAGGAAAAACTGCTGCTAAAGCGATTTGGTGATGAATACCGGAAGTACATGGCAGAAGTGCCGATGTGGATTCCTCGACTGAAACGGAATTGATAAACCGCAAGGTACGCCCCTTGCTTTATGCATCTATACGATTAATAAATTAATAATCTCTGCCTGAGCAGTTCAGTCGGGCAGGTGTGCACTCAGTGGTGAATTATCCAGGTTAGGCATGGTCAAATGCGAGACAGGGGCGGGATTGTGTCTTATCCGGTCTCATAATTCGTGATTCATGCCGGAATTCATTTTTGATCGCGTCCATTAATTCATGAACAGAGATAATTTTTTCGGCGCGCCAGGCGTTCGCGCCGGCAAACGCAAAACCGTAGTAGAATTTACCTCGCCGTGCTAATATCAACGCCTTGGCAATGCAGTAAGGCACCTTTTCGAAATTGCAGGTGCGCAGGCATTTCCAGGGACATTTAAAAGGTTTTTTTTCGCCCTCAACGACCGATTGCAGAAATTCATTATCAATCGCCCTGCCGGGTAATCCCACAGGGCTTTCGATAATCCGCAAATCGGACTCCTGGCAGTCTAAATACATCTCCTTGAAACGGATATCTGCATCGCATTCACCCGTTGTTACAAAACGGGTTGCCATCTGAACTCCGGCGGCGCCGAGTTGTAGAAATTTATAGATATCCTCACCGGTATAAATGCCACCGGCGGCAATCACCGGGATTGGACGCTGAAACTGCCGTTCAAAGGGTTTCATAGCGCTTATGACGTCAGCAATCAGGTTTTCGAGGGTATTGGCTGCCTGGAACAGTTCGGCGCTTTTAAAGCCGAGATGTCCGCCGGCGAGGGGACCTTCTACAATGACGGCATCGGGGATATGCGAATATTTTTTCCCCCAGTGACTGAAAATCAATTCTGCCGCCCGGGAGGATGATACGATGGGAATGAACCGGGTGCGAATATTGTCGAAACCTTTTTCAATGATGAACCGGGGCAATTTCAATGGTAAGCCGGCGCCCATGATGACGACATCAACATCCTCTTCCACAGACACTTCAATCAGGCGGTCAGCATCAGTCAAAGCGATCATCACATTAACACCGATTAATCCGTCGGTTTTTGAACGGGCGGTTCGGATCTCCTGACGCAGGGCTTCAGCGTTGGCTTCGTGAAAGTCGCCTTCGATTGCGCCGCCATTCATACCGATACCCACCGCTGCAATAATGCCGATACCACCTTCATTGGCGACGGCAGATGCGAGGCTGGACAGGGAGATTCCAACGCCCATCCCGCCCTGAATAATGGGCAGTTTTGCACGTAAATGACCAATCTTCAATTCCGGCATGTTTCCAAACATTTTTACCTCTCAACTCGAAATTCAACAATCACGGCATGATTAAAAATCAAAGACCATTCTACGAAATAATTCTGTTTGAAATTGTAAAAGAATAGTAAAAAATACCGGATAATCGGAATGCCCGGAGCAAATAATTCGATATAGATAAAAACAGAACGACTTCGATCAAGGATAAGTATGTATTTATTTTGAAAACTACGGAAAGGTCAGATATATTGATTGAACGAAAAGCCGCCCGCCGGTTCCATCTATTTATAGGCGAGTCAGAGTGAAATGTAACGTTTCCTAAAACTCGTATTCCATCCCAAAGATCGGCATAAAGCGCCACTGGTAGGCGGTATCTTGACGATTTGTTTTTGTATTCCAGTAATAAGAGGCGACATTTTTATGGTCGTAGGCATTCCAGAAACTCAGATAAAAAATCAGATTCGATCGTTTAAATAAGAACCGGCGGTCAAAGCGGATATTCAGTGAGTGATAATCGGGATAACGACAGGTGTTGATGCGATCTTCAGCGAGTATGCCGCGATTTTGCCGTATGGATTCTGCGATGTCAAATGGGGTATACGGAGTTCCGCCGGCATAAATCCAGCGCAGGCTGAATTCCCAGCGGGTATTCGGTTTATATCCGCCTTCCACAGAAAAAATATAGCGATTATCGAACTTCCGGTTTTGCCACTCACCGTTCCCGTCCTGATATTGGGATTTAAAAAGCGACAGGCTGGTCAATCCGTAGAGTTTATGCGCTAGTTTTTTCTGGATCATGATTTCAAAACCGTAGGAGCGCGCCCTGCCGGTATCATCCAGCTTTGCATGGTAAGAATAGAAACCGTATTGTTGATAAATTTCATCAATCAGAAAAAAACCGGGATTCTCCGGATCCACCGGAAATTTCGAATATTTTTTTCCGTATATTTCAATGGTCAGACGGGTGGCATCGGTGAGCAGGTATTCGGTTCCTAGAACCAGGTGGACTGCCCGGGGATTTTCAAGGCTTTTGAAATTGTCATTCTGAACCAGCAGGACATGCGGCAGACTCTGGCTGTACCAGCCGCCGGAACTGTAGATTGCGAAATGCGGATTACTGGAATACCGCACGGAGAAGCGGGGCGCCAGCAGACCCTTTGAATGGTAGCTCTGCCGGTCAAAGCGCAAACCCAGCGTCATAGTCCAGAATCTTAGCGGTGTTAATTTCAGCTGCCCAAATGCACTCGTTTCAGCATAATTCAAATCGCTTTTAAGCGCGGAGTATTTTGGAACGTCGGCGGAATCCACCACACCGGACTGATAGAGATTGTTATAATTGTTGATATGAATGACCTTCTCCAGACCGAATGCGAGTGAAGATGCCGAATTCAGACGAAAGTGATTGTTATTTCGCAGGCGATACTGTTTTTCCGCCGAACGATTATGATACAACAGGTCACCAGTCCCCGCCTGAAAGAATTTCTCCCTGAACCGGGTTGTTGTATGGGAGATCGAGGTATTTGAGTACCCGCTTTTATTCCAGAGCGCCCGCCAGTTGATTCCGCTGGTGGATTCGAAGATATCCTGATCGCCGTAGTAGGTCATGTCGTAATCAAAGGCGGCTGCGGCGGTTTTTGCCAGTGAATGCAGATGATCGTCACCGATGATCACCAGTGCGCTCAGTTTGTGCCGGTCGTTTAGATTATAGACAACTTTGGACTGAAAATCGCCGTAGCGGGGAACGGAATTAGTGCCCAAATTCACCCATTTGATGATAAAGTCGAGGTAGCTGCGCCGGACGGAAACCAGATAACTGGCATTGCTGCCTACAGGACCTTCAAGCACGGCGCCGAATCCGTTGAAATTCCAGTCCAGCTGACCGTCAAATTCTTCTTGATTACCTTCCCGGAAACGGATGTCCATCACCGACGAGAGGTGATTGCCGTATTGCGCCGGGAAACCCCCGCTGGAGAAACTCACATCCTGAATAAAATCTACATTTAGAAGACCGATGGGACCGCCGGTAGCGCCCTGCGTCGGCCAGTGATTGATATTCGGTATCCGGATATTGTCAACATAAAAGCCGTTCTCTGTAGGACTGCCGCCGCGAACCACCAGGTTATTGGTTTGATCATTGACGACGGCGACGCTGGGCAGGCTCATCATGATGCGGCTGACGTCGCCGGCGGTACCGGGCGAGCGGCGGATTTCCTCGTTGGTGAAATGAATAGTGCTGACGGGCTGTTCTTTTACTTTACTGAAAAATCCGGCTGTGACGACAACTTCATCCATGTTCAGGGATGTTTGTGACAGTTCCTGACTGATATATGTAATCCGTTGCGGTCGAACAATAACATCGGTTCGCACGGCTGTTTCGTAGCCGATGTAATTGAATTTCAGTATATAATTGCCCACCGGAACATCGTTAATGTAAAACCTTCCTTCGGAATCACTGGCAACGCCAATGTCGGTGTTGACCAGAAGGACATTGGCGCCAATCAGTGGTTCCTTGGTCCCGGAATCAAGGATAATCCCGTGAATCCGACCGGTTGATTTTTCAGCTTGAGCATTGAGGCTGGAGAAAATCATGATTGCGGCGTAAAAGAACGGAATTCGCAGTTTAGAGATCGTTTTCAGCATAATGATCCTTTTAAATTGTAAATAAACCGTTCGGAAATTATTGAATAAAAAGCAGCCTGTCGTCTCTACCCATGGGACTGAACTACAAGTACCGGTTCAATCCCGTTGGTCTGAACTTATCAGTCCGATGTTATGTTGTGTAGATGAAGTCTTGCGCCCTTTGCGCTATCTTTGCAGTTTGCTGTCGCGAAATTGAGAAGGCGTCATGCCGGTGTACTTCTTGAAGATTGTATTGAAGGAAGATTTGGAGTTGAATCCGGCATCGAAAGCGAAGGCGATTAACTTATATCCGCGTTTCGCCGGATCGAGGAGGTCCTTTTTCACCTGTTCGACACGATAATGGTTGATAAAATCGAAGAAATTTTTACCTGCCTGTGTATTGAGAACTTCCGATAAATTGTGAGAGCTGATCTGGAGCCGCTCCGCCAGCTGCGCCAGCGTCAAATCGCTGTTTTGATATAGATGTTCGGAGTCCATTAGCTGCAGCAGAGCCTGATGCGATTCCTGGAGTTTTTCCGGCATGAGTCCCGATTTACGGTAACGGGCGGTCAGATCGGATTCTGCATGCATATCAGATTCTTCACTATCCAATTGGTCTATTGATTTGACGGTCTCCGGATTGCTGAGAATCTCCGATTTGATCAACCCCATATAGCCCAGCGAATAGACATACACCGCGATCAAAGTAGATGAAAGAGTGAAGAAATTGGACAGATTGATGCCATATAAGAAAAAGACGTTTTCGCCGATGAAAACCACTAAAAACAGACTCAGTAAAAAGGTAGTGTTACGGAGCCAGCTTAAGCGGATTTTCCCGATACTGGAGAAATAGGACTGTAATCGCCGGGAATAGCTATGAAGCATGACCAGAGTTTTGGCAATATAAACCGCCGAAATCAGGATGATGATCCAGTTGTATAACAGAGCCGCTGTGGAAAGTGATTCGGCTTTGCTCTGCTGAGCCAGAGGAGCATATTCGTTGCTGACCAGAATGCGGTAGGTGATCCAGAAGACCTGGTATACGCCGAACGGTAAAAAATGTAGGCAATTCGTTTTTGAAATCGCCTGCCGCGGTGGATTAGAAAATAGGCGTAGAGATAGTGCAGCGGGGGTAGCAGCAAACAAAATCCCAGAAAAACCTGGATCAGATGCGGGTGTTTACCGAGATAGCCGATTTCATAAGCGAACAGATAGAGTAGTACAAGCGAAAAAAGGGCGATCATCGCCGCCAGAAACCGGTTTGCATAGAGCTTTCGATAGCGGCGCATCAGAATGATCGTCAGAAAAAATCCCTGGGCACCGGCGAGAAGCAGAACAACATTTGTAAGGTTTAGATTCATTTTGAATAAATTTAATACAATGTCCGATAATTAGAAAGTGTTTCGATAACAATAAAACCAGATTGACTTTGGATTTTATGTGGTGTAAATATGTTTCAGTATATATAATAATAAATTACGGAGTGATAAAATGAAGTTCAAAGAGAGTGTGGATATCATTAAGTCTCTGGCGGAAAGTTCACGGTTGCTGATTCTGAACACCCTGTTGGAAAAATCGCAGTGTCTGGAAGAATTGGCGGAGCGCCTCAATCTGGCGGCGTCAACGGTTTCCTTTCATTTGAAAAAACTGGAAACAGCCGGGCTGGTGTCGAACGAAAAGCACCAGTATTATGTTATTTTTTCTGTTAACCGGGAGGTTCTGGGTATCTCCCTGAGGGATTTGGTGACGATTGGAGATATCGAAAAAGCCGTTCAGGAAGAGCGGCTGGAGCAATACCGCCAGAAGATTTTAAAAACCTTTTTCCGAAAGGGCAAACTGCAGCAGATACCAGTTCAGCGTAAAAAACGCTATATTATTTTACAGGAATTTGCCAGGAAGTTCGCAAAAGGTCGGAAATACAGCGAAGTGGAAGTGAACGAAATCATAACGAAGATTTACAACGACTACTGTCTGATACGGCGGGATATGATTGAGGAGCAGCTGCTGAAGCGGGAGGGGCAGACCTATTGGCTGAATGAGCAGCCACCCGCCGACTCCGTCTATTTGCAGCTACATAGTCAGTAACCGGGCTCCGGCTGAGGTGCTTCAATTTGTCTCGTTCCGGGCTTTTTGTCCGGAACAAAATAAATCCTGTTGAAATTAATCTTCCGATCATTTACTGTCGGATGAATTTCCTCTCGTCACGTCGTTCCCACGACGTGACGCGGATCAGGTTACGCCGTAGGAACAGCGTAACCAGTGGGAAAATTGCAGCGGGTGCTCCCTTCTGACAATGATCCGGTTGTCAGGACTGAGGTTCTGAGAGGATGAAAAGAATATTTCTCTGTTTCAGAAACCGATCTATCGTCCGGGGCGATTTCCTGATAGAACAGTAATTACCCGCCCCGCACGACTATTTTCACCAGCTCCGGTCGTGAACTGGTCCTGACCGGCGGTCCCCAGGTACCGAATCCGCAAGAGACATAGACATGGGTATTTCGGAATTTCGCATAGCCGTGGCTGACCCGGTAGATTTTTGAGGTAATATAATGAAACGGCCACAGCTGTCCATGATGCGTGTGCCCGGACAGCTGAATATCAATGCCGTTTTCCACGGCATCGGTAATGGTCGCCGGCTGGTGGTCCAGCAGAATGGTGGGATTCTCCGGGTGGATATTTTCCATTAATTCAGAAATACTTTTCCGCCGGAAACCGTCGAACCGTCTGGAGTCCAGGTCTTCGCGCCCGATGATGACCAGACCGTTCGGCAGCGTCACCGCCGAATCCCGTAGAACGGTGATATGATATTTTTTGAGGTATTGAACCGCTTTTTTGACGCCGCCGATATATTCGTGATTGCCGGTAATGGCGTAGACTCCCAGTGGTGCCTGCAGCTCTTTAAGGCAATTACCCAGGTCTCTCTTGATTAGAGAACCCGGGTCTTCGTCAATGACATCCCCGGCAAACAGAATCAGGTCAGGCTGAATCGCATTGATCATGCGAACCAACTTACGCAGATGCGTCTGCCCGACGACGGCTCCGAGGTGAATGTCACTGGTTAATGCGATGGTGACATTCTGATCATTCTGGATGCTTTTCGGAAATTTAATATTGATCTCTCTGACGACCGGATGGGTTGCATTGATCCGTCCGGCGATCACGGTAGCCAAAACACAGACCAGCGCAACGCAGCCGAGGATGAAGTTGGTTTTTATCGGGTTACTTGTAATGAACGCCGGGAAAAAGGGCAGAAAATGGTTCACCAGCCGCAGCAGATCAATCAGAACGACGAAGAGCAGAAAATAGACCATAAATGCCAGCCAGAAAGAGCCGAGCCAGGTCAGTGTATCGGCAAGCCGACCGGCGACGAAACGTTCGATGATTCGTCCGGCGACATAAGCTGCCGCCACCAGCAGATATATTGTGGTGTAAAGCGATTTGGAAATTCCTGTGAACCGGATAGCCTGCAGACCGCGGATAAAGATATAGTAATTGACGATAAAATAGATGCCGAAGACGATGCCGAAAAAGAGCAGAAATTGCCAGGATTTCATCTATAGTAGTCTCCGGGCGAATATTTCCGGGTAGCCGAGTTGCCGGATTTTAGCGGCTGTTTTCCGAGCGTCATATTCTATCCGGCGCAGCTCCAATGAATTTTGCGCCGGGTCGTAGATGACGTACTTTGCGCGTCTGTCCGGGTCGCGCGGCTGTCCGACGCTGCCGGCATTGATGATGTAGCGGCTGGTTGGTTTTAATCTATATTTCTCAGGTAGTTGTGTGATTTTCACATAATCCTGAGAAGCGTATTCATACATCGCCACGCGGTGAGTATGCCCCACGAAGCAGATAAATTCCGGATAGGATTGAAAAACGTAGCGTAAAATGTGCAACGGGACATAATCAATATAATCTATTAATGAATCGGGCGGCAGACCGTGCACAAAGCGCATCTGCTCGATCACCAATAGCGGAGGCAGTGTTTGCAGCCACCGGATGCTTTCCGCAGAGAGTTGCCGACGGGTGATTTGAAAAGAATCGTATGCCGCCGGGACCAGGTTTTCCGCCAGCATGGGATCGAACAGAGCCTGTTCGTGGTTACCAATCACACTGGTGATGTTCAGGTGGCGGTATTCCTGCACGATCAGTTCCGAATCGGGTCCGTAATCAATCAGATCGCCGAGGGAAATTATTTTTTCAAGATGCTGATTTTGAATATCTTCCAGCACCGCCTGAAAGGCTTCCCAATTGCCGTGAACGTCGCTGATAATTGCCAGACGCATCTATTTTACCAGTGACATCGGGTCCCAGGGTGGCAGAATCGTCGGCTTGGTTTTCAGCAGGTCCTGAATATTCTGGGGTAAACGGTTTTTTGGTAAGACGATTGTCAGAACATAATCGTCAAACCAGCTGTCGTACATACTCCAGCGTCCCTCTTTGCCGATATCGGTACCCCAGGAGTTTTCCACCAGCCATTTGACCGGCTTGCCTTCAACAATATCAATGCCGGTGAAGACCATGCCGTGGTTGGGCGTCAGGGTGCGGGTGAGCAGGCGATCTTTCTTGGATAATGTCAGATCAATGTCAAACAGGGTCTCATAATCAAAAATATCCACCGCCATGATGCCGTGATTCCGCTCCATGTGATGGGACACGTCAGCGGCAAACCAGACCGGGAGACTGTCCTGGAGAGCCGTCATAGTGAGTTCCTTGATGGTTTTTATATCGAGGTTAATGAAATCCATATCCGGTTTTTCGACGATATTCCGGCAGAATTCCATCCGGTAATATTTGTTGTAGGGATGCATGGCGTGGTCGAAGATCATCACATATTCGCTCAAATCAATCCCGACCGCTTCCGTGTAAAATTGCTGCGGCGTAAAGCGTTTTTCGAAAATCGTTTCATTTTTATCACAATATTTCCAGATAAACTCCTGCGGCGGCTGCCCGAGATTGTAAACCAGCAGGCGATAGACTTCGGTGAGCATCTCCTCTTTTTGGGCTTGAATCGCCTTTTTACGCGCCTTGTCCCGAACCATTTTACGCAGGATCACGGCGTCGGTGCGCAGCAGATTATTGATGATAAAGTTCATATTGTAGGATTTTTCACTGTTGACGGTTTCGCCCATGACCTCTTTGGGTACGGCGCCGTATTTTTCGATCAGTGCGGTAAAATAGTTCCACCAGCCGCCGTCGGCTACCGGGTCTTCCAGATATTTTTGCACCAGGCGATCGTCGAAATCCCGGTCAGCAGTGGCGATGATTTGCTCCAGAAAAAGATTGGCTTTTTCCAGTTTATCATAGAAAAAGAGATAGTTTTGCGAAAACTCGAATGCTGCCAGATTGTATTTCTTCATTACCAACGGACGCATGATGTTGAAGCCGGCAAACATCCAGCAGCGCCCGGTGCTTTTCTGATCGGTGATGCCCTCGGTGTTGATTTTTATGGAAAAGATGTCATTGTGCCGGTTCAGCATTGCCCGGTTCAGGGTCAGCTGCTTCAGGTCGGTGGCGGTGGCGGCATTCATAATCGCCCGGTCTTTTTCTGTATAATTCAATTTTTGTTCGAAGCGTTGGATTAATTCGGGATTAATAGCGCCGTCGGTTTTGGCGCTAACTGCCGTAGCGGTAATGCAAATGATAAGAACAGGCAGTATGCAGGTTTGAAAACGTGTTGACATAAACTACTCCTTATGAAGTTAGTGAGTTTTGAAAAGCAATTTTTTTCATACGGAGATTAATTTACAATAAATTGGTAAAAGCGTCAGCACTTTTCACGACCTTAAATTGAAGGAGGCTGCCCGGTGGAATGGACAGCCTCGCATTTCAGAGGCGAGTCAGGATATCGGTCTAAAGAATAAACAGCATTTCAGAGTACTTTGGCAAAGACCAGAGATCGTCGGGAGTGATATTTTCCAGCCGGTCAACGTGGGTGCGGACCGCTTCGATTTTATCCACGATATGATCGGCAAAAAATTTCGCTTGTTCAGAAAGATCGGTAACCGCCGATCCCTTTTCTACGGTGTCGGATAGGATTTTGATGCTGGTAAAAATGTCTGTTAAGACGGTGTTCAATTCATTTAGCATGGCGACCTCGTTAGTCAATACAGTGTCGCCGGCACTGCTGATCGTTTCCTTTAAATCATGCAGCCCGCTGATAGCATCCGTAAGCTGTTTTTGGTAGTCAATTGCCACAGGGTAAATCCTGGTTTTAACGAGATTTACCAGCGTTTCAGCCTCGATCTCCAGCGTCTTGACATACTGTTCCAGCTTGGTATGATAAGCAGAGTTTAGCTCGGAATCACTGAAGATTTTCTGATTGATCAACATGGTTTTATTTTTCTCAGCTGTCAAAGCATCCAGAGCATAGCCGGTCCTTTTAATATTCGGCAGTCCGCGTTTTTCTGCTTCGGCTTCCCAGTATTTATCATAATTGTTGCCCTCAAAACGGATCGTTTCCGTTTCGATGATGTACTTTCTCAGAACCTTCAATACGGCAACCTGAAAGTCGGTTTCCTTTTTAAGAGTTTTTTCAATGTCATCGGCGATCAGGTTCAGCGATTCAGCAACCGCTCCGTTCAGGACGGTGTTTGCGAAAGAGACCGAGGCGGAGGAGCCGATAGCGCGAAATTCGAATTTTGAGCCGGTGAACGCAAAGGGTGAGGTACGGTTGCGGTCGGTATTGTCGCGCATGATGGAGGGCAGATTGCTGAGCCCGAGGTCAATCAAAAAATCCTCAGCCTTTTGGATGCTTTTCCCATCCTTGACGTCGTTGAGGATGGTGTTCAAACGCTCGCCGAGAAACACGGACATGATCGCCGGCGGGGCTTCATTGGCGCCCAGACGATGATCATTACCGGCGGTTGCCACCGCAGCCCGTAGCAGGTCGCCGTAGCGATGGACGGCTCGCAGCGTTGCTACCAGAAAAATAAGAAACTGGAGGTTTTCCTCCGGTGTCTTGCCGGGATCGAGCAGGTTATTGCCTTCGGAGTCCTCCAGTGACCAGTTGTTGTGTTTACCGCTGCCGTTGATGCCGGCGAAGGGTTTTTCATGCAGCAGCAGTGCCAGACCATTGCGGTTGGCGACTTTTCGCAGGACCTCCATGACCAGCTGATTACGATCGGCGCCGATATTGGCTTCGGCATAGATGGGTGCGATTTCGTACTGATGGGGAGCGACTTCATTGTGGCGGGTTTTCGCCGGGATGCCGAGTTTGTATAGTTCGGTTTCGGAATCTTCCATAAACGCCAGAACGCGCTCTTTGATGGAGCCGAAATAGTGGTCTTCCAGCTGTTGTCCTTTGGGTGGTTGTGCGCCGAAAAGCGTCCGACCGGTGATCTGTAAATCGGGGCGCAGATAGAAAAAGGAGCGGTCAATCAGGAAATACTCCTGCTCGGTACCGATGGTCGTAACGACCCGGGTTGCGGTTTCGTTGCCAAAGAGTCGCAGAATGCGTAAGCCGGTTTTTTTAATCGCCTCCATGGAGCGCAGCAGGGGGGTCTTTTTATCCAGCGCCTCGCCGTTGTAACTGATAAACACCGACGGAATGCAGAGAATACCGCCTTTGGGGCTGTCCATTATAAAAGCCGGGCTGGAGGCGTCCCACATCGTATAGCCACGCGCTTCAAATGTGGAGCGGCGTCCGCCACTGGGGAAGGAGGATGCATCCGGCTCACCCTGCACGAGCTGATGGGCGCCGAAACGTTCCACAACGATGCCGCCTTCATCAATTTCCAAAAAGGCGTCATGCTTTTCCGCAGTCAGACCGGTTAATGGCTGGAACCAGTGGGTAAAGTGGGTCACGCCTTTTTCGATTGCCCACTCCTTCATGGCATGTGCGACGCTGTCGGCAATGCTCATGTCCAGTTTTGACCCCTTGCGAATGGTATCCCGGAGCTTTCGGTAAACCTCTTTGGGGAGTTTCTCCCGCATGATTTTATCGTTAAAAGAATTGACGCCGAAATAACTGGCGGAATTCATTTTCAGGTCATTTTTGGGAATGTTACCGTTTTTAGCAATACTCAATACGATTCCTTTTCTCAGGTTTGAACCAGTTGTGTCTGTCATCTTAGTCACTCCAATTTTTAAGGTGTAGATTTTTAAATAACAGGATAAGAGTATCAAATAGTCTGCCAAAACACCTGTTAGTTGTAATGATATATCTAAGCGATTGTTAAAATAATAATTAGAAAAATATTTAGGTAACCTGCATCCTGTGAAATAAAATACATAATTGTAGGATAAGTATAATTGAGTGACATGTTTGTATTATCTGAACATTAGCCAGTCAATCCAACCATCCAACTCTGAGTCCGGGCGGTTAGATTTTATTAAAATCGTACCGGTTATTTTAGAATTAGTCATCCAGCCAATATATTTTCAGGTCGCATTTATTAAAAATCAACAACAATTACAAATATGTATTTATTATTTTCATATATTACATAAATGTATTATATTCGTGTAAAATGGAGAGCAAGGAGTGAAAACAGCCTTTAAAACCAGTTCGAAATCGGCGGCAAATACAGCCATTTTAAAGAAACTGAATATCCTGGTGGAGATTAACCGGGCGATCAGTCGGAATCTGAATCTGCAGGAGTCGCTGCGGGCGACATTGAAAATATTGCAGGAGTCCTACAATGTCCGCGGCAGCGCTATTTATCTGATGGATGAATTAGATAGCAGCCTCGGTATCGCTTCATCGGTCAACTATCATCCCCAAAGTAAAAAATTTAAAAGCGGTGAGGGGATCATCGGTCAGATCGTGGAAACCGGTAAGCCTGTCATTATTCCCAGAATCAGTAAAGAGAGTCAGTATACCGATGAGATTTCAGCCTGGGTTGGTGAAGACGGTCGGGAGCGTAGTTTCTTTGGTGTCCCGATTATTCTGGACTATACGTCGCTGGGTGCGCTGGTTATTATATTGTCCTATACCGCCAACCGGGATTACGATATGACGTTGAGTTTTTTATCGCTGGTGGCGTCGGCGCTGTTACAGCCAATCCGGGTTCAGAAAATGTTGGCTTTAGAGCGTAAACGGTTGATTGACGAGAATGTCGCCCTGAAATCCAAACTACAGGAGGAATTCAGCTTCTACAATATCATCGGCACGAGTCATGAAATGCGGGAGGTATTCGAGCAGGTCGCCCGGGTTGCCGCGACGGATACAACGATCCTGATTCGTGGCGAATCGGGGACGGGGAAGGAGCTGGTGGCGAAGGCGATTCACTATAATTCTGCCCGCAACGACAAGCCGTTTATCCGGGTCAATTGTGCCGCCATTCCGGAAAACCTGATTGAGTCGGAGTTTTTCGGTTTTGAAAAGGGTGCCTTTACCGGTGCCGTCAAACCCAAAAAAGGGCGTTTTGAGTTGGCGGACAAGGGGACGATATTTCTGGATGAGGTCGGTGATCTGTCATTGATGACTCAGATAAAACTGTTGCGGGTATTGCAGGAACAGGAATTCGAGCGGGTGGGCGGTACGGAGACCATCAAAGTTGATGTGCGGATCATCGCGGCGACGAATCAGGACCTGGAGGAGCTAATGGGGCGGGGGGAGTTTCGGGATGACCTCTATTATCGCCTCAACGTGTTTTCGATTTTTCTACCGCCCCTCCGGGACCGTAAGACCGACATACTCCTGTTGGCTGATCACTTCATGCTGAAGTACGGGCGCAAGCACCGCAAGCCGGTGAAGCGGATTTCGACACCGGCGATTGATATGCTGATGCGTTATCACTGGCCGGGCAATGTGCGTGAACTCGAGAATTGTATTGAGCGGTCGGTGCTGGTCTGCGAAGATCAGGTGATTCACAGCTACCATCTGCCGCCGACTTTACAGACCGCCGAAAGCAGCAATACCACGCCGCGCATGTCTCTGGATGAAGCCGTGGCGTCCTATGAAAAAGAGTTGATTCAGGACGCCCTGAAATCCACCAACGGGAATAAGGCGAAAGCTGCCCGCCTGCTGAATTCCACCGAACGGATTATCGGTTATAAAATCGAGAAATATGCGATTGATGCGAAGCGGTTCAGGAACTGATTTTAAGGTCCAGTTTTAAATATTTTTGCATACCTGTCAAACCACCAAATCACCACCTTGGTTTTATCCGATGCTGGCAATATTTTTGACATTATTCAAAATGGAGACACCATTCCCTTGTTCATTATATAACACAATCGAAATATGGTGATCCTCAGGCATTTCAAACAGGTTTTCAATAATCAAATTGTTGATTGCTATCGGATAAACATAATGATAATACCAGCAATAAAAGTCGTCAAACGTATTTTCAGAATATTGGCTTGTTTTTAATGTTTGATACAATTCATTTATTTCTTCCTTTTCCTTAAGGAGCTGCGTCAGACAAATCTCTGAAATTTCGGCAACAAAATTTTCCCAAACCTTGGAATCATTTTTGTTTAAGTATGAGGCACCTATTAGTGTTGCAAAATGTTCCGGGCTATCATACTTGCCAGATTCAATTAATTCAACAGCCTTTTCTTCTAATCTTGTCCTGGATTCATTGTCCCTTCCAAAATTAACAATATACCAGTTGTCATATTTTAGCTTCACATCTTTTTGTCCATAACCATATTTGTCAGGACTGTTTTCTACAATCCATAAATAATATCTGCTGTAAGGGTATGATGGCGTAGGACGCAAAGGAGCCGGCAGTAATAATTCTTCATTATTCGCTAAAGCCCGTAAAACCCCCACATCCAATATTCTGGACCCGACAAGCATGAATCCTATTTCATTCAGCGACTGTGTTCTGCTTATATTTAATATCCATGATTTTCCTCCTTTATGATAACAGGTCTGTCTGCCCGGACGAGCGGTACCGCGGTTTATCGGCAGCTCATCTATTTCAATCCCAGTTTTCTGTCTTCATTTAATAACATAACTGTTTCTGCCAGTCTTTTTTGGATTGTCGCTGCTCTTTTGGCGCTTGTAATCCACAGGATATAACGGCGCTGATAACTCCGCGCCAACTTATTGAAATTCGTCAGGGCGGGTTCATTGTCGGCGAATGCTTTCAAGATAAAATCTGGAATTTGTAGTTGCTTTTCCCTGTGATCTGTTTGCGAGTTTCATTTTTCTTTCTGTTTGATAATATCATCAGCCGTTACTTGAGGGTGATGATACCGTCCTCTTTTTTGGGTGTTTCTTCTATGAATCTGAATGGCTTGTACCGGACAGAAATGCAGGCAGGCAAAGCAATAGATGCATTTTATATGATCCTGCCATTCGGGGACACCGTCTGTAATCCTGATCTTGTCAGACAGACAGATTTTTTCACAAATCCCACAGCCGGTACATTTCGAATCCGCATAAAATGCCTTTTCCATACCGGGGAACCGTATTTTTTGGAAATACCATGTAATCAGCGGGCTGACCGTATGTGAGACGACAGACCAGACAAAAGGATCTTGCGGTTGACAGCGCTCCTTTTTCTGAATGATACCGGCAATCTGATCCAGTTTTTGATGCATTTCCGATTCGGTGGCTTCGATTTCTTCGGGGGAATAGATATTAAAAACCGGGATGTAATTTTCCGGCATTTCATAGGATAAACAGGTATCCAGCGACTTTTTCTGTTGCGCCAGGATTCTGTCAATATCGGAAAAAACCTTCGTAAAACAGACTCTGGTGGTAATTGCAAACAGATAGGAGGTTGCCGACAAGTCAATATTTTGGATAAACCGTCTGACGATCCAGGGCAGTGTAAATGCCTGAATCGGAAATATGATCCCCACCGTATCGGCGCTGGTTTTGATTGGAGTGCTTTTGAGACTGCCGATGATCGGGATACAAGTAGAATCTGGGAGCCTTTTCTGTAATTCTTCGGAGACGTGCAGCGTATTGCCGGTTCCGGAAAAATAGTAGATTTCAGTAGTCAATGGATGTCCATTCTTTTCATCTGTTAAATTCTGGTCATACTTATGTTCGCACTGGAGCGCCTGCCATTTTATTTGCAATCATCACCATCGCGACGATCATCCATAAGCATAATGCCAAACCAAAATGGTACCGGAATAGGATGGAGGAGGTTCGCGCTGTATCCGGCTGTGACTGTTGCATATCATGAGTATTCCTTAATGGCGTTTTCAACCGCTTCTTTGCTCAGATGGGTGATTTGGCAAATTTTATCCATCGAATAGTTGTTCCGGAACAGTCTGAAAGCAACATGCTCCAATCTTTCACCTACTTCAATCAGGTTTTTGTCATAGTCATAAAACCGAACCACCAGTTGTTGCCAGGGCTGTGCGACAATGTCGTGGACCAGCTCTAAATCCAACGCTTTGATTTTCCCGACTATTTCCGGTAATTCATCATGTTCAAAATAGAGCTCAAAACTATTCGACTTTTTGATAATTTCCCGGTTGCCGATTAATGCCTGAAAATGGTCCCGTTGATGAATTGCAAAATCACCTGCGAATATGACATTTTCTCCAAAATCCTTTTTTACTGTTTGCCCCAGGATATTCTCATATAAATGCCGGGACTTTTTTATGTCATCAACTACGATAAGCGGACAGATAAACTTCATTTTTCTGTTTCCTGCAAAAACGAGTATCTGGACCGCATATTGATAGTTCGGATTTTGACAATTGCTATCTTTTTCAACCAATCCCGCCGTGATCTAAAAAATGCTTAGTTCTGTTTTTCGTGGAAATATTAGCATTATTATCTTCAAAGAGCAACGATATTTTCAGCATTCAACGATATGAAAACCCCCCTGTTTTGAATTCAGCATTCTATTCCCGGATAGGAAACTTCTATCCCCGGAACGGAAACTTCTATTCATGGAATCGAAACTTCCATTCATGGAACAGTAACTTCTATTCACGGAACGGAACGATCTGTCCACGGATTGCAATACAGGACGTTTTTTATCTCTGCCTATATGTATAGTAATATTTTATTTTACCACCCAACACGCTATGATACAAATCCGCTGTTACCTGTAGTTTTTCTTTTACTCTTTTTATATTTATTCGTTGGTTCTCGAAAAATTTCAAGTTGTCCAATTGCGTTTTTATAGGGTCGTTTGAGATTGAACTGAGTTATAATATGTTCTGGGACTGGAAGCATGCTGAGGTTTCGTGGTTCAACTTTTATTGCACCGGAGCCGTAACTTTTTCCTACGAGTTTTAAGTTTTCCAAAGTATCAGGATGATTTAATGCTTTCCAAAGACTATTTATGTATTCATCGTCAGTATAAATCGGGTAAACACAAAGAAAACCAGTTAATGGTAATACTCCTGCTTCATTTTTTATAAATCGTGTGTTTCGTCTGCCCAGATATGCAAATAATAACGGCGGAACTTTTCGTTGTTCCATTTTATACCAGGGTTTTCTTTGTTGAATGAGTGAACGATTTGGTAGCCCCATTTTTTCGCCAATTTTGAGATAGTCATTAATTGATTTTGGAAAGTTTTCATCGCCGTTAATAGACAGTAAGTATGTTGGGCGATTTTCCTTTTCTAAAATTTCAATATCTTTTAAGGTCAATACGTTTCTTGGTACATCTTTTGTCCTTCCAATTGCCCTTTTTAAAAATTCTTTAGGAATGCCTAATTCGCTAACTTGCTTTGCGGTTAAAAAGAAAAATTCATTTGATCCTGTTGCGATTCCTCTCATTACATTTGCAAAATCATTTAAATGATATTTGTAACCATTGTGATTTTGCGGAGGGCGAGATAGTCCTGTTTTGATTCCTTCTTTTAATTGTCTGTTAAAAATGTCTAGAGATACATACTCTTTTTTAGTAAATTTTGAAGAAATAAAATCAAACAAGTCAGTGGTATATGCTTCTTTGACTTTAATCCATTCAAGATTCTCTTTTGGTTTGGAATTTTTAATCAGAAAAATAATAGTATTTGTATCAATATTTGGAAATGGAGTAGCATTTTCATCGAATGTTACGACACAGTCAATACAGAAATGTTCTGAAATCCACTTCCATAAATTTTTCGCAAACTTTCCTTCGCAAGTGTCAGATGGCATTATAAATGCAAGTTTTCCGTTATTGTCCAACAGGTTTAAGGCTTGAATTAAAAAATAAATGTGATAACCTGCTCTGCCATCAATTGTATTGCCTGTTATGGTCAATGCTGTTTTCTTGAGCAGACATTTTGTTTCTTCGTCAACTCGATGGTGTCTTATGTATGGTGGGTTTGCGATTATTGCCTTGAATTTTCTATTTGGTGGGTTTTTAATGAAATCTCTTTCCTCGACAAAGCACTTATCATTTATGTAAATTTCATCAGATAAAACATTAGGATCTATGTCTGTCCCATAGAATGAAATATTTTCTTTGTTTAGTTTTAATAGCGCTTTAAAAAAAGCACCTTTCCCTGTCGCAGGGTCAAATATTAAATCAGTGTCCTCAGCAACATAAGCCATCATCGCTTCGGCAACCCAGTTTGGTGTCCAAAACTGACCTTTTTTCCGAAGGATTTCTCTTTCTTTCCATTCGGTTGGTAATTTCTGATGGGATTTTACTTTTTTCATCAGAGTTTACTTAAAATTTTGATTGCTTCGTCGGCTATCTTTAATGAGCCACCATCAAATTTTACATAGGGCAGAATATGTCCGTTCTTGTCCTCGATGTAATCAGGGATTAGTCGCGGTTTTTCAATTGCTATACCTAGCGGATAAGCGTAGTGATGATAATATTTGTAAATGGCTTTTTTTGTCGTTGCACCACCCGGTGCCTGGAATACCTGTTCGGTTGGCAGTATCAATCCTTCATTAACTAATCTTTGTGCTTCATTAAAAGACAGTCCATAGGCTCTATCAAAAAAAACATGCCAGACGTGAATTGGTATTTTATTTTCATTCTGCCATTTATTTAAAGGAATTCTGTCTTCTTCTTTGATGATAACTGTAGGAAGAACTGCAGATTTTGCAAGTCCCATTTTACCCCCAAGCCGTTTTTGAGCTTTCAAAGGTGTATTATAGTTGGGCATTTTTTCAGCTACCCAAAGTGAGTTTTCACATTCAACTGCAATAATTGCTTTTTGTACGAGGGGCTGAAGTTTTTCCTCCTTTATAAATGGCAGTTCTTCTTATCCTCCAATATCTTTGAGAAAGTTATCAATAAACTGCTTGTCCGCTATTTTAAAAATTAAAAGGTCAGGGCGCTTAATTTTCCGAGTCCTGCAGCTTCTAAACGTTCAAAGTATAATTCAAATGCTCTTACATCATCTGTTGGGGCTGTACCGCTTGGACCGTATGCAATCGCGTAAAATTTACCTGTATTGTTCACTGCGTTAATCAGACGTTTTTCGCTCCAAACTCCTTGAGACCACCTCATTAAAAAGTCACTACCTCTCAGTTTTCTTGGATTTAGCCAAAAGTCAGCCCAAATAATTGCTGTAATACCTCTTAATTCAAGTTCAACGTCCTCTGTTGATACTAATAAAGCTTTTTCAAATGGATGCATATCTCTTCCTATTTTAAAAACTCGGAATTACCTAATCACTCTCATTTTCGTTTGAAATAGAATGTTTTTTCCCCATTCTTACTACACTGTACTATCATTTTTAAAATAGATGCCAGCACCTTGTTCACAATCCAAATTAACTTATAATAAACTCATTAATAAAGTCTCTGTACATGAGCTAAATATAGAGTAATAAAAAATAAAAATCACGAGTGTTTTCAATAGGGCTGATAAAAAACGGGCAATATGCAATTCAGGCAGGGCTGAGAACTTTTCATTGTTGTAGGCGACATTGATCTATTCATATCTGACCAATTTCCCCAGACTGTCCAACCGGACGAGGGTGCCCTTATTGAGGGGGACGCCGTCTATTGCGACGGGTTCTGTTAGTGTACATAACCGCAGGAGGTGTAGTAATGACTGCAATTGAATTCCAGCAGAGCCAGGTTCCATCGGAAATCCCATGGTAAATACCTCCATTTTACCGCCGCTTTTTTAACACACACTCTTGCCCGGTTCTATGATCAACCCTAAAATATTTTACGGTAGATGTGGCAATAGGGCTGTTTACCGTTATTTTGATAGTAGTCTTGATGATACTCTTCGGCTTCCCAGAAGGTTGTGGCTGGTTCTAATTTCGTTGCGACCGGATAGCCTTTTTCCCTGAGAATAGTGATCAGTTTTTCCGCAACCCGGCGCTGCTCGTCGCTGGTGTAAAAGATGTAGGAGAGGTACTGTTCGCCGATATCCGGACCCTGCCCGTCGGTCTGGGTGAAATCGTGGGTTTCAAAATAGAGTTTGAGCAGGTCTGTATAGGCTATTTTTTCGGGATTAAATTTTATCTCCACGGCTTCTTTATGACCGGTGGTGCCGCTGCAGACCTCCTGATACGTGGGATTTTCTTTGTGTCCGCCGGTATAGCCGACGGTGGTGGAGATGACGCCTGGTAGTTTTTGAAAATGATATTCCACACCCCAGAAACAGCCCGAAGCGAAAACGGCGCGGTCCGTCTCAGACTCGCCTGGCACGAAATTTAACGAGGCAGAATTCACGCAATGCCGGGTATTTTTCGGCGTAAAGCCCTCACCGGTGAATACATGCCCCAGATGACCACCGCAGTTGGCACAGACGATTTCCGTCCGGACGCCATCAGCATCGGGAATGCGTTTGACCGCCCCGGGGATGGCATCATCGAAGCTGGGCCAGCCGCAGCCGGAATCGAATTTATTATCAGAGCGATAAAGCGGGGTATTGCACTGTTTGCAGCGGTAAGTGCCGTCTTCGTGATGGTTGACATACTTACCGGACCAGGGCGGCTCCGTGGCTTTGTGAAGGATGACTTTCTGTTCGAAGGGGGTCAGCTTGTTGTAGGGCATATTCACCTGTGCATTTGCGATTGCAATGAAAATATAAAGCAAAGTGATCAAATTTC
>DSAS01000040.1 GCA_011046365.1 Fidelibacterota bacterium | reverse complement strand
TATCTGGACCTAGTCGCCGCCACCGACGATCCCACCACCCCCGAAAAAGACGGTTTCACCCCTGGCAATCCGATCGGTTTCCGGCTCTGGGATTACTCGGCACAAATCGAGGTGAGGAATATCAGCAGTATCTACACCTCTGGAGATGCCATATTCAGCTCGCAGGGAACCGCCGTTTTGGAAATCCATGGCAGCAGCGCCCAACCGACGATCCAGATAATCTCACCCGTACCAGATCGGGAAGTCCCCGAGGATACTGCCGATTTTGATATCGCCGATCTGGATACTATATTCAGCGTCACACCAGAGGGCAGCGCCCTTGAATTCACCACCACCAGCGATACCATCGCAATCAGCGTCAGACTGGATGAATTCAACGTGGCTTGGGTCAGTCTGGCTGAAAACTGGAATGGCACCGGACAAATTTTCCTCAGTGCCACTCTACATGATTCGACGCTAAGCGATACCGTACTGCTGACCGTAACGCCGGTTAATGATCCACCTTCACTCTTTAGTATGATCAGCCCGGTGGACGGCTGGTTAGGAGGAACGACGACCCTTACATTCAGCTGGAGCGCCAGTATAGACCACGATACCGGTGAAACCCCTGCGTATGATTTTGCTTTGAGCACCGATAGCAGTTTTGCAATTGTGGATACGTTTATCAATGTCGGAACCGATACGACGCTCACCTTTGATTCGCTGGCTCCGGGAAAATACTACTGGAAAGTCTCTGCCTATAGCGGAATTGACACGGTCTGGGGTTCAGAAAGTGACCAACGACCGTGGTCTTTTACTATCATGCCGGTTGCTCTGGAATCCGCTTACCCAATGATCACACACTATCGTCTGGATAACAATTACCCCAATCCCTTCAATCCGACGACAACGATTCGCTATGAATTGCCGCGGCAATCTCGCGTAATGCTGTCAATTTATGATATCAACGGTCGCGCAGTTGCCAATCTGGTAAATGCGACTCAGCCGACCGGGTTGTATTCAGTGACATGGGATGCCGGTGATCTCGGCTCCGGGGTCTATTTCTATCGGATTGAAGTCTACAGTCCTCATAAAAACGGTACCGGCGAGTTCCGGCAGGTCAGGAAAATGATTCTGATCAAATGATCCGAATCCAGTTGAAACGCTAAAAGCCCGATTTTAAAATCGGGCTTTTTTTTATATATTCCAGACAGGCTTATCCGTCTGTGAATCAATTACGGATGCGCTCTGTCACCGAAGCACTTTCAGGGCTTTGCCGGCGGCTTTCAGCAGCGGCGTAACCGAAATGCTTTCACCCACTGCCTGTTCCATCCAGAGGGTGGGGGTAATCGAACCCTGAACGCACATGCGCTCCATCTCCTGCCCCAAATTTTTCCCCTGGATATATTCTTCAATCTGAAACTGAATGATATGCCCGAGCGGATAATCGGGCAGATACATACCGCCGTCAATCATATGCGAATAGATCGCCAGGATCGGTGCATCTTTGTGACCCAGAACCGGATAGAAGTACCGGTTCCAGACATCCTGAGCGATCTGGATTACCGCCGCTTTCAACTCCGCTGCCGTGGCTTCCGGGTTGGCATACATCCAGCGCCAGACCGCCATGTCCACCAGTGCCACACCTGCAATTTCCGCCGTTGACCAGAGCTGATTAAGGGCGTCGAGATGAGCGCGGTCTGCATCTTCGGAATCCAGACCGAGAATCTCCAAATCTCTTTTCTGGAAGATAAAGGCAAAGGCTTCGGTAAACGCCGTGTTGGGCACCCCTTCCAGCAAGGTATGGTCCACCCGATTCAGCGAAAGCACCTGCTCCACGTTATGACCCAGTTCATGAACCGCAATATTAAAACCTTTGTAATTCATGCCGCTTTCTGGCACCCGGGTGCGCAGATGCGCATTGTCGCTGCGCCGTCCGGCGCCCATGGCATGTCCGGCACCCCGCGCCGGGTCAACCTCTATTTTCGAGGCGATAAACTCGGCGGTCTCGCGCCTGAATCCCAGCGTCTGCAAAATATTCGCGATATCCGCCTTAAAGGCAGCCACCGTCGGATAGCGGGCTTGGACATACTCATCCAGTTCCCGCTCACTGTATCGGGACGCCGTGCGGAAACCTTTATACCAGATATCAAAGGGTTGCAGCGGTCGTCCCAGCCGCTTTTCAATCAGCTTTCCGGTTTTCTGAAACTCCGCCGAGGACAGCAGCTCGGCGAATAGTTGTTCTACCGTCTCTTCGGGAATTTCCCGGTCTTGCCGAAAACGGCGCTCGATTTTGGTGGGACAAATTGGATAGTAAGGGTCCACCGCCCGCTCGGCTAAAAAGGTGGCTTTCAGCATCGCATAACGGGTATCCGGCTCGCGGCTGCTATCGCGGCTGGCACCGCTGACCTCATTCGTGGCAACTTTCCAGACTACCTCCGGGTTATCAATTACCACCCGGGGAATCTCCTGACGGATAATTTTCTGCATGACATCGTAAATCATCTGCTGCCGCGGCAAGCCGTCATCTTCAGCATACTGGGCTTTCAGTTCATCCCGCAGACCCCAGTGCGAGATCAGTTTCAGCCCTGCGGGAAAAAGCCGCTGCCCCTTTACATCGAGCAGATTATGCATGTAAATGTTGTAATTGCTGATATAGTCGTCGGCTTTGACATAGGCTTCATAATGCCGCTGCGCTACATCCGCCGGCACCCGGGAGGTAAAATGCTGCGCCAGACGCGTTTCAGCCCACTGACGGCGCGACCACTGGGCACCGCTCTTTATCATATCCGTCAGCGTCTTGACCTCATAATTGAGCAGCACGAAAAAGGCGATTTTTGTCTTGTACAAATCCTCCTCCACATGCGACGCCAGACTGAAATTAGCCAGCAGATAATCCAGCGGAAGCACCGGACCGGTATCCACCTGAAGATGCCACTGAAATGCCCGCTCCTGCTCCACCATTAATCCGTTCAGCATCTCGAATGCCGCCTCCAAACGCTGAAAAGCCTGTTCCCGTTCGGCTTCATCCGCCAAAAAATTTCCCAGGCAAAAGGCTTCCAGCGCCGCCGTGTCACCGTCGCACTCCTGCCAGAATTGACTGACCTGCCGGACACCCGTGGCAATGCGCTGCTGATGCTCCCGACCAAACTCGGCAAGCATCCGATCCACCAGCGACTGCAGGACTTTATCCTCCATTTTAACACCCTTTGACTTCTTTGGCTGGCAGGCTGATGCCAACAGCAAGCTGGCAATCAGACCGGCTCCAAATCCGATAATGATGATTTTGCGCACGTCTCCTCCTCATACCTCTTTGATAATTCTATTGCACACTGACTTCATTGCTCAGTTCATTGGTATCATCACTTTTAATTGGAAAATGCTGCGCGAGAATCGCGCCCATCCGCCGGACACAATGCTGCACACCTTCCAGATACTTACCATTTTTAAAATATTCTGATAGTGTGTCAGCCAGTTCATCCCAGGTCGGCTGATCAACTTTAGCGTTAATGCCGCGATCCGCCAGAATCTGGAATTTCCGCTCCGCCAAAATAATCAGCAGTAAAATTCCGGTCTGATCCCGGGTCTTGTCCATGCCCAGCCGGAAAAACTCGTCCAGCGCCATCTCCTCCAGACTCTTTTCCCGTAATTTTCGGGGTCGCTTGCTGAAAATGCTGACCCGAATCTCACCAGCCGTCTGCTTTTCGGCTTCGCCACAGGCTACGGTAATCTGCTGTAAATCGTCCTTTGAAAAATACTTGTCAATCAGCGCCATTCCCAATCCCACTATTTTTTATAATTTAAATAGAAACTCACCAGCCTCCGGACGCACCGCCGCCGCCGAAGCCGCCACCACCTCCGGAAAAGCCACCGAAGCCGCCGCCGCGTCCACCGCTGCGGAACATACTGGCACCCAGCAGCGCCCAGAACAGCCCCCGGCGTCCCCGGCGTCCACCGCCGATTAAAAACAGAAACAACAAGATGTAGAAAATCAGCGACCCCAGGGATTTGCCAGTCTCCCCGGGACTGCGCTGCAGCTGCTCAGGATCGGCTTGGTACTCGTTGCGGGTCGCCTGCATGATACTATTCAAACCAGCCGCGATTCCGGCATAATAACGTCCCTGTCTGAAATAAGGCGCCATATCATTGCGAATAATCTGCGACGCAATCAAATCGGTCAGTGCGCCTTCCAGCCCATAACCGACCTCGATCCGGATTTTGCGTTCCTCGGTAACAATCAGGAGCAGTACGCCATTCTCCTTTTCACTGGAACCCAATTTCCACTGATCGGTCACGCGAATCGAGTACTCTTCCAGGCTCTCGTCCTGCAGTGTAGGAATAATTAAAACGGCAACCTGATTGGATGTCTGCCGTTCAAAGAGGAACAGCCGCTCTTCGATATGCTGGCGCTCGCTGGGGCTCAAGACACCCGCCAGATCGGTTACCCGCGCCCGCAATGGCGGCACATCCAACGCCATCAACGCCACACTCAGGCTGAGCAGCAATATCCAAAACACAATATATCTAAGCCGCATTTTCAACACTTCGCCGGATTAAAATTCCACTTTCGGAACAGTCTCGGCACCGGGCTGCGCCTCAAAATAGAGTTTTTTCTCAAAGCCGTACAGATTTGCCAGCAGGTTGGTGGGGAAACGCCGAATGCGGGTATTATAGCGCTGCACCGCCTCATTGAGGCGCTTACGTTCTACGCTGATCCGGTTCTCCGTACCCTCCAGCTGTGATTGCAGCGCCAGGAAATTCTCATTGGCTTTCAGCTGCGGATAATTTTCGGAAATCGCCATGAGCCGGGACAACACCGAACCCAGTTCGCCCTGCACCTGCTGAAATTTGGCAAAGGCTTCCGGATCGTTCAACACCTCCGGCGTCACCGTCAATTGTCCCACTTTCGCCCGGGCTTCCGTGACGGCGGCAAAGGTCTCCTTTTCATGCGCTGCATATCCCTTCACGGTCTCCACCAGATTGGGAATCAGGTCCGCCCGCCGCTGATACTGGTTGCCGACCTGCGCCCAGGCTTGATTGACCGTCTCCTCCAGTGTCACCAGCGCATTATAATTATTCTTGAAAAAGCCGTAGATCATCAATAGAATGACCAGGACGATAATTACGACAAGCCATCTCTTTTGCATAATCACCTCACTTTATTGTTCAATTGATTGATTAATCGGTTCATTTCTGCCGCGGTATTATAAAAATGGGGCGCAATCCGCAACATGGATTCCCGCTGTGACAAGACGACCCCGTCTGCGGTCAGATAGTCAAACAGCGCAGCGGTCCGGGAAGGGTCCGCAGGAAAAAAGGTCACTCTTTCCGCGCATACATTCAAGTTATCATTGGTAGACAGGCGATAATCCAGCATTTTCAATCCATCTGTAAATATACTGGTTATTCGTATCAAATGCTCATAAATATTGACAATTCCGATCTTAAAAAACAGCTTCACCATGACAATTGCGGTGGGAATCGCCGCCCTGTTATAATCACCGGTTTCATAACGTCGTGCCGCTTCGGAAAGTTCCGGATGACCGCGCAAAAACTCATCTGACTGCCGTTTGGCGCAGGCAGAAAACGCGCCCGGGTGGACAGCGGCGCGGTGCCGGCGTGAAGCAGATAGATACGCCGGCGGGTCATCAGAAACAGAGTCCCATATTCCACTGATTCCGGTTCAGTTAAAGCCATCTGCAGACTACCGATTTAGGAGTCCGCCCCGTTTGTAAATAGCCATCTGAACCTCCGAAAAGGGCGGCACCTGGGCGATTTTGCCAGTGCGCCGATTCCGGATTTTACCACTTTCCAGATTTACGGTAATGGTATCATGGTTCTGTAAGTCCAGATCGGCTAAAAGCGTCCGGGGATAGCTCAGGATCGGCAGGGCGGCATTGATGGCATTGCGCTCGTAAATGGCGCCGAAGGATTCCGCCATGATCAGGGCTACGCCCAGCGCTTTGAAACAGTCCACCGCCTGCTGACGGGAACTGCCGGCGCCGAAGTTTTTCCCGGTCAGCACGATATCGCCGGGCTGCGCCGCTTTGGCGAAATTCTCAAAGCCCGCCAGATTGTCAAAGGTGTATTGAGCCATTTCAGCGATATCGGTAATCGTCAGATAGCGATTGTGATAGATCATATCTGTGTCAATATCGTCAATGGGAATCAGCCAGACCCGCCCGGTCAATTCCAGCGGCGCTGTTGCGGGTTGCTGTTTAGGACGCCGCTCGCCCAGTTGCAAACCTTGCGGTGAAAATGTAGCCGGCTTTTCCGGCAGATCGTCGGGCGACGTAATGTATCCCGCCACGGCGGAGGCGGTTACCACTGCCGGAGATGCCAGATAGACGCTGCCCTTACCCTGCTTACCGGCAAAATTGCGGTTACCGGTGCTTAGGGTGATTTCGCCGGGACCGTTCTGTCCTACCTGTCCGGCGGCGCATCCGGCACAGCCCGCGTGGGAGACCAGTGCACCGGCATCTTTAAATATCCGGATCAGCCCCTCCTGCAGCGCCTGTTGCCAGATTTCATCGGTCGCCGGGACAATTTTCAGCACCACACCCGGTGCCACGGTGTGCCCTTTCAGAATGTCAGCAGCCACCCGTAAATCTTCCATCCGACCATTGGTGCAACAGCCAATAAAGGCGGAGTCAATTTTGGTCTTTTTCACCGCCTCAATCGCAATATCGTCATGGGGATGACCGGGTTTGGCGACCATCGGGACAAATGTGGAAACATCCACCTCAATCTCCTGCTTATAGACTGCCCCGGCATCCGCCCTGACCGACCGAAAGCGCTTGCCGCTGCGCTTCTCCAGTTCGGCGAGAACTGCCGGCGTGGGTGTAAAGAGGAGAGTAATAGCGCCCATTTCCGTGCCCATGGAGGCAATTGTAATGCGTTCATCCAGAGTCAGTTCAGCCGCCGCCGGACCTGCCATTTCGACGGAATACCCTAAAAGGCTGTTGGCGCCAAAGCGATGCAGTAGATTAAGAACCACATCCTTCGCCGATACATTGTCCGGGCGTTTTCCTGTGAGGGTCAGTTTCACCGAGGGCGGAACTTTGAACCAGGCTTTGCCGCTCGCCCAGACCGCCGCAATATCCTGGTCGCCCATGCCCTGCCCGAACGCACCGATGGCACCCATGATGTTGGCATGGGAATCGGTGGACACAAAGGTTCCGCCGGGCCAAATCAGCCCTTTATCAATCGCCAGATGCGTTCCGATTCCGGCATTGATGTCATAGACTCTGATCCCCTTTTCCCGGGCGTATTGGCGACAAAAATGCTGATTGGCGGCATACTTCTGATCGGAACCGCCTGGATTGCAGTCAAAAGTAAAAAAGGTTTTGGAGACATCCTGGGGTTCGAGCCCGTATTCAATCAGGTTCTTGACCACATTGGCTCCGCCAAAATCCCGGGCGACCCGGGTGTCAATTGCCACATCCACAATATCGCCGGGTTGCACTATTTCAACCGCGGTATGCGCCGCCAGAATTTTTTCAATCAGGTTCATTAGATCAGCCTCTCTTTAAAGGGTAAAAAGGTCATGAAGTCCGCATGATGGACGATATACGCCTCGGTACTGCGCTTCACTTTGTCGCCTTCGCCGGCATGCGCGGCGATGATATGACAGACCTCCGGCGGAACGCCACACTGCTCCGCCAGGGAGACACCGGAGAAGGGGTGGCGCAGATATTTACCGTAAGTACCCTGCACCGGATTGCCGTTTTCGTCCAGCACATATTCCACCAGCTTACCCACATCGCAGAGAATTGCACCGGCAATCAGGACATCCATATTTACTATTAATTCGCCGTTGTACATGGCATTGATCGTTTCGCCCGCCGCTTTTGCGATATGCACCACCGAGCGCTTATGATCCATAAAGGTCACTTTCAGATCGGGACCACAGAGCAGTGTAAAGGGTATTCTCCGGAGATCGTCCGGCGTTAGAACGCTTTTCGCCAGCGCCAATTCCCAGGTTGCGGCTGTTTTTCTACGCAAATCTTCATCCTGAATCCAGTCCAGCTCAGGCC
The DNA here is from genome assembly GCA_011046365.1 of Fidelibacterota bacterium. Taxonomy (GTDB): domain Bacteria; phylum Fidelibacterota; class UBA2242; order UBA2242; family UBA2242; genus B118-G9. Next base: position 13,893 of record DSAS01000040.1, on the reverse strand, counting down.
AGAGTTCATGTACTTCCTTATTCATTGCAAACCTTTCATTTTTTGCCACAGAGGCACAGAGTACACAAAGAAAATTTTTATTTTTTCCAATAAATTCCGAACGTCTGTGGTTAAATAATAAATCGTTTAATTCCTTCTTTCCATAAACGCGAATTGAAATTAATCAACAAAAGGTCTCTGTGCCCTCCGTGTCTCAGTGGCGACTTACTTCAACTTGGCAATAATCGCATCAGCCATTTGTGTGGTTGAAGCCGCCCCTTTTCCCACCACATCCGGTCGCCCGGGCATTTTAAGCATATCATAGGTCCGGACTTTCCCTTCGGCAATGACCTCCGCCACGGCTTTGCGGATTCGGGCAGCCAGGGTGTTTTCATCAATAAAATCCAGCATCAGGCAGGCGGACTCGATCATGGCAATCGGATTGACGATGGAGACCGGATAATCGGCATATTTCGGTGCCGAGCCGTGGGTCGGTTCAAAGACGCCGATGCCGCTGTCGGGATTAAACTGCGCCGAGCAGGCAAATCCCAGCCCGCCGATGAGCCCCGCAAACCCGTCGGAAACGATATCTCCGAACATATTGCCCGCCACAATCACACCATAATCTTCCGGATTCTTGGTCAGCCACATCATCTGGGCATCAATATTGGTATTCCAGAGCTCAATCTCCGGATAATCGCTTTGCTGGATCTGCTGCGCCATTTTGTACATCATCCCGGAGGTCTCGCGGATGACGTTTGGTTTTTCACAAACAGTGACCGATTTATACCCGTAGTTGCGGGCATGTTCAAACGCCGCCCGCAGAATCCGCTCGGTGGCTTTCTTGGTAAAAATCCGCGTCGAGACCGACAGCTCTTCGCGAGGTGTCTGGCTGAAATTCTTCACGAACTTCGGATGCGTCATCAGGGCTTCGTACACCTTATCCGGCGGATTGCTCCACTCTACCCCGCCGTAAAGACCTTCGGTGTTCTGACGGAAAATAACCACATCAACTTCCGGCTCCTCAATTGAGCTCCCGGCACCGCGCCGGATGAAATTCAGCGGATTGCCCTTATAGGAGCGACAGGGGCGCATACAGATATCGAGGTTGAAGTGCTGCCGCAGACCGACAATCGGGCTGGAATAGACCAATCCCTGATTCTGCAATGCCGGACTGAGTTCGGCAGCCGCCGCGTCTTTGGGTTTTGATGTGATCGCCCCAAATAGCGCGATTTTATGCTTTTCGATCAGGTCCAAGGTACGCTGGGGCAGTGGATTGCCCTCTTGGCACCAGAATTCCCAGCCGATATCGGCATGCACATAGTCCGCTTCAAACCCCGCGGCGTTGAGCACCCGGATCGCCTCTTTCAGCACATTCTTCCCAATCCCATCGCCGGGCAGGTATACAATCGTCCGTTTCGCCATGAATGATTCTCCTCTGATTGTTAATTATAGGTGTACATTTGATCAATATGAATCTTTATTTCGAAATCGGGAAAATCCCGTTTTATGAGTTTAATTAATTTTTGGCAATCTTCCAGATCGTCGCAGTTTTCGATTCCATCCCGAACCGGGACAATATCAAAGAACACTCGTTTATGATCCTTTTGTTTAATCAACCGTAAATCATGGATTTCCCGAATTTCTTCACTTGCACTGATAAAATTATCAATCAATTTTCGCAATATCATCATCTCCGGACTCTGCAGATCAATGGGATCGACATGTACAACCGCATAGGCATTCAGCCGCCGGGTCAACTCATGTTCAACTTTTGTGGCAATGTCATGGGCTTTGAGACTGCTGCTTTTCTGGTCAACCTCCACGTGCACACTGATAAATTTTTGATCGCCGTAACTATGGACAATCGTATCATGGGTATTGCGAACCTCATGAATGCCCCTACAAATTTCTTGAATCTCAGCAACACATTCCGGCGTCGGCGCTTTGCCCATTAACATATCGGCAGCGTCTCTGGCAATAGAAATACCCGCCCAAATCAACAGCAGACCCACTGCCATTCCGCCGACTCCGTCCAGAAAGGGGTAACCCAGTTTCGCTCCGAATATGGCAATCAGCACCAGGATCGAACTGACCGAATCGGTATAGTGGTGCAGGGCATCCGCCCGCAGCGCCGCCGAATTGATTTTTTTACCAATGTACGCCGCAAAACCACCCAGCCAGGCTTTGACCAGAATCGTGGCAACCACAAATCCCAACACGCCCCAGGTGACGAGACTAAGGCGGGGACTTATCAAGCGCCCGTAGGAGCTTTTGATAAATTCAATCCCGGCAACCACCAGAAAAACCGCCAGAACCAGCGTCGCCACATATTCGGCACGCTGATGACCAAAAGGATGCTCGTGGTCCGCCGGTTTAGCCGAAATCCGGTATCCCAAAATCACAATGACCGAGGTAGAGACATCGGAAAGCGAATGAAAAGCATCCGCAATCAGGGCGATGGAATTGATCAGCAGACCGACAATCAGCTTGCCCATAAACAGTAATATATTAATCCCGACACTGATCCAGCCCTCCAGACGACCATAAGCTGTCCGCACGACTGCCCCGCGGTCCTCCTTTAGCCGCAGGGATTGGGGAATGACCCACGCAAAGAGGCAGGCTTTCATTCAATGCCCATCTGCTTTTTAGTGTAGGGAATCAAGCCGCCGGCATCGAAAATACCGACCACCTCCCTGGGTAACGGTGGAAATTTAAATACCCCGGCTTGACAGCGGATTTCACCTTTGTCCGTGTCAATTTCAATTGTTTCACCATGCACCACCGCATCAACCGCCAGCGCCGAGGTCAGGGCCGGCAGACCAAAATTGATACAGTTGCGAAAATAGATGCGGGCAAAGGTTTTCGCGATGACGGCGCCCACACCGGCAGAGACCAGACAGGCGGCGGCCTGCTCGCGACTGCTGCCGCAGCCGAAATTCGTCCCGCCGACGATGATATCGCCTTTCTGTACCTTTTGAGCAAACTCCGGGTCCAGGTCCTCCAGGGCGACTTTCGCCATCTCTGCCGGATCGGTGACGGTATAGGTGTATTTTCCTGGGAAAATGACATCGGTGTTGACATCGTTGCCGTATTTCCAGACCTTTCCTTTTATAATCATATATTCTCCCAAATATTTTAAATTTTAGGGTGTTGATTTGTGATTTTAGATTTGGCTGTTTTGACCGATGCCGTTATGATACTAACTAATTCATCTGCTTCATTTAATAATTGATTACTATCTTGTATTGATATTAATTGAGTTCGATCGATAAGTATCAGCCAGTATCTGGCTTCGCGAATTTCTTTCAGTACAACTTGCATCTTATGATTAAAATCTGCTCTGCTTTCAGCACCTCTGGCTTCCTCGTAATTTGCCCCAGCTGAGGTAGATGATCGCATTAATTGACTATAAATATGTTTCCCGGTATAATTTTGACATAGTCGGTTACCTAATTTTAAAATTGAAACTGCGAAATCAGCAAAACGACTGGTTAATTCTTCCGCATTCATATTTTATACTCTAAGTTAAATCTAAAATCTAAAATCACAAATCTACAACCTCCAATATTCTCCGTGGCTATTCTCTGAAATCTTCAATCTTTCCAGTCAGTGCGGAGACAGCCGCCGTGCGGGGACTGACCAGATAGACAAAGGCTTCTTTATTACCGAGCCTGCCCTTGAAATTGCGATTAGAGGTCGCCAGCGTCACTTCGCCATTGGCGGGCACACCCTCGTGATTGCCCATGCAAGGGCCGCAACCGGGATTCATGATCACACAACCGGCGTCCGCCAAATCCTGAATCCAGCCTTTTTTCAACACTTCCAGAAAGACTTCCCGAGAAGCCGGAAAGACCAGCATACGGACACCAGGATGCACCTTTTTACCCCGCAACACTTCGGCAACCACTTCAAAATCCTCCACCCGGGCATTGGTACAGGAACCGAAAAAGACCTGGTCAATTTTCGTCCCTTTGACCATACTGACGGGAACGACATTGTCTACGGTGTGGGGTTTGGCTACCATTGGCTCCAAATCCGATACATCAAAACGGTACTCGGTCTCATATTCCGCATCGGGATCGGACTGGATAATCTCAAACTCCCGTTTAACGCGACCTTGTAAAAAGTCCAGGATCGCCCGGTTCGGAACCATATATCCGGCTTTCGCGCCCACCTCAACCGCCATGTTGCTGAGCACAAAACGACTGGCTACGCTCATCTGTTCAATCGTTGGTCCGCAGAATTCGATTGCTTTGTAGAGGGCGCCGTCGGCACCAATGGTTCCGGCAATTTTCAACATCAAATCCTTGGATGAGATTCCCGGAGGGAATTTGCCCTCCACAGACACCCGGATCGTCTCGGGCACCCGCAGCCAGATTTTGCCCCGCGCCATGATAGCCGCCATTTCACTGCGCCCGATTCCCGTCGAGAAGGCACCAAAAGCACCGTATGATGTGGTATGTGAGTCGGCGCCCACGATCAGGGCACCGGGCCAAACATGCCCCTTTTCCGGCATTACCTGATGACAGATCCCCACATGGATATCATAAAAATTCCTGATGCCCTGTTGGTGTACAAACTCCCGGATGTCTTTGTGATTCTGGGCGAACTTCTCATTGGCTGCGGGCGTGCAGTGATCCAGTATGACCACATGCCGCTCAGGATAACAGACCCGCTCCACGCCGATCTTATAAAAGGTCTTGGAAATCGCGGCCGTGTTGTCATGGCTCATGGCGACATCGGGTTCCACCTCAATGATCTCGCCGGGCACGACACTTTTTCCGGCTTTCACTCCCAGGATTTTTTCACTGAATGTCTTTCCCATTGCTGCTCCTGTAAATGCATGATTTGAAAAAACGTTTGGTGGTCAATTTAGGACAGCGGTGGATTAAAATTCAATAGAAAGCTTTACTTTTTTAAGAATATTTCTTAAAAATCATCCCCGTATTTGATGAATCCGGCGCCTGGTGGCGGAAAATCGGACTATTTCCGCCTTTTTTAGGTGCAAAACATTGATTTTTAGCTCAAATCTTCTCAATTTTGACCTCAATTGATAATGGAGGTAACGGTGAAAGAGCAGCGCGCAGTTGCAGGGAATCGGGGAGCCGACGTGCGCTCCGATTGTTACGTGGAAATTGAGCTGACCAACAGCGGCGGAATCCGGCTGGAAATCCAGAGCAAGGTCGCAGTCCTCTTCGGTGAGTCCATTCGGCAGCTCATTCGGGAAGTACTGCGCTTTTTTAAAATTGAAACCGCACAGGTCACACTGGAAGATAGCGGCGCCCTGCCTTTTGTCATCACGGCACGGCTGGAAGCAGCGATTAAACAGATCATCCCGACAGACCGGGAATTTCTGCCAGAATTACTACCGGAAAATACCGTCACCACGACCCGCGACCGTTACCGCCGTTCGCGGCTCTACCTCCCGGGCAATACTCCCAAACTCTTTATCAATGCCGGACTGCACAAAGCCGACGGGATCATTCTGGACCTGGAAGACAGCGTCGCCCCCGCCAAAAAGGACGAAGCCCGCTATCTCGTCCGAAATGCCCTGCGAACAAATAACTTTTATGGTTGCGAGCGTATGGTTCGGATCAACCAGGGCGAACGCGGACTGGCAGACCTTGATTTCGTCGTCCCTCATTATGCTAATGTTATTCTCGTTCCAAAATGCGAAGATACCGATTATCTGAGCCAAATTGACCAAAAAGTGCAAGCCATTAAAAAGGCGAAAGGTCTCGATTACCCGGTGTACCTCATGCCGATTATTGAAAGCGCCAAAGGCGTCCTCATGGCGTATGAAATCGCCACCGCCAGTCCGAATGTCGTGGCGCTGGCAATTGGTCTGGAGGACTATACCGCTGATCTCGGCACTCAGCGGACCCGGGAAGGCAGCGAGAGTTTTTTTGCCCGCAGCAGTCTGGTCAATGCCGCCCGGGCGGCTGGAGTTCAAGCCATCGATTCGGTCTTTTCCGATGTGGGCGATCAAGAAGGTCTACGCCAAACCGTAATGGAATCCAAAGCCCTGGGATTTGAAGGAATGGGCTGTATCCATCCGCGTCAGGTTCCGGTGATTCATGACGCCTTCGCACCCACTGACGCTGAAATCGAGAAGGCTCAGAAAATCGTCAGCGCTTTTATCGAAGCCGAACAAAAAGGTCTGGGCGTTGTGGCGCTGGGCTCCAAAATGATTGACCCGCCGGTCGTTAAACGGGCGCAGAAAACCATCGCAATGGCAATTGACTCCGGCAGATTGCCGGAAAACTGGAGAGCGACTTATGAACAATAAACTGGTGAAAAATGCCCTGGGGCGCCTGGTACCCACCGAGGTCAACGGTAAAAAAGCTGTCCCGTTCAAGGGGGTTGGCAAATACAAACCCGATTACCGCAAATACGCCCCGCCCGTCGCCACAATGGCGGATTTCCCCTCCGGCGATAAACGGGTCAAAGATCTGAAAACAGCCCTGCTCAAAGCCGGCATAAAGGATGGAATGACTATTTCCACGCACCATCATTTCCGGGATGGTGATCTCGTCGCGGTCCAGATTTTCCGGATTGCCGCGGAGCTGGGCATCAAAGACCTGGTCTGGTTTCCGTCAGCCTCCTTTCCCTGTCAGGCAGAAATGATTGACTTTATGGAAAACGGCACCATCCATCACATCGAAGGGAGTCTGAACGGTCCGCTGGGGCGCTACTGCTCGGAAGGAAAAATGAAAGGCATGGGGGTTTTGCGCTCCCACGGCGGGCGCTTCCAGGCGGTGCAGGATGGCGAAGTGGTGATTGACATCGCCGTCATCGCCGCTCCAACGGCTGATCCTTTCGGCAATGCCAACGGCGTTGAGGGTCCCTCCGCCTGCGGTCTGCTGGGTTTTGCCCTGGCGGATTCCCAGTACGCCCATAAAGTAATTGTGGTTACCGACAATTTAGTGGATTTTCCCTGTATCCCCTGGCAGATTCAGGGCAACTATGTGGATTATGTCGTGGAAATGGATAAGATCGGCGAACCGGAGAAAATCGTCTCCGGCACCACCAAAATCACCAAAAGCCCCGACCGCCTGCTGATTGCCGAGATGACGGCGCAGCTCTGCCTGGAAGCCGGACTGATCAGGGACGGTTTTTCCTTTCAAGCCGGCGCCGGCGGCACCTCCCTGGCGATCACGTATTACTTCGAGCAAATGATGCGGGAAAAAAGCATCAAAGCCCGCTTTGCCCGGGGCGGCAGTAACCAGTACCTGGTCAAAATGCTGGAGGAGGGGCTTGTGGACTATATCCTCGACGGGCAGACCTTCGATCTCGAAGGTGTGCGCTCCATGCGGGATAACCCCCGCCACCGGGACACCTCACCCTTTACCAGCTACAATTATCACGGCAAGGGCAATTTTGCCCAGTTTGTAGACATCGTGATCCTGGGCGCCACAGAAGTGGACCTGGATTTCAATGCCAATGTCAATACCCACTCCGACGGTTACCTGTTGCACGGTATCGGCGGCTGGCAGAATTGTCTGTTCAGCAAAACCGTAATTCTGCCAATCCCGCTCTTCCGGGACCGTATTCCAGTTATCCGGGATGCTGTTACAACCATTACCGGCCCGGGCGAACTGATCGACGTCATCGTCACCGAGCGGGGCATTGCCATCAATCCCAAACGGAAAGATTTACTCAAAGCCCTGAAGAATACAAAACTGCCGCTAAAAACCATTCAGGAACTGAAGGACGAAGCCGAAAAGATCTGCGGCATTCCAGAAAAACCCAAGCTGGGTGAGGAAATCGTGGCTGTGATCAAGTGGGTTGACGGCACCATCATCGACGCCGTCCGGCGGGTCATCGTCTGATTTATCTGCCAGGCTGGAAAAACAAAACCCCCGGAAGACGGGGGCTTTGTAAAAAAATCGCTTCGTTTGGACCATTCTACTTCAGCATCATGCACTTCTGCACCGCTATAAATTTCCCCGCCTTAATCCGGATCAGATAGATTCCCGAAGCCAGGGTATGGGGCTCCCAATCGAGTCGGTACGTGCCGGCGGCTTTTTGTTCATTGACCAGGCTGGCGACCTGCCTCCCGGCAATGTCGTAAACCGTAACATTGACGAACTCCGCTTTGGGCAGCTGATAGGCAATCGTGGTCTTCGGATTGAAGGGATTCGGATAAGCTGGCAGTAAGCCAAAAACCAGCGGCAACTGTGCATCTTCAAGCTCCTTGAAAAATCAAAACTGTACTTTGAGATTTAAAGGATAAGATCTCACTTTTAAAAACGCCGGGAAATCCATATACGCGTTAATGCCCCACCCTCAGATATTGCTTCGTCGTGGGGTGCTGGGGATGATCAAAAATCTGCGTCGGAGTACCCTGCTCGATCACTTCGCCCAGGTAGATAAAAATGACATGATCCGCCAGCCGCCGCGCCTGCCGCATAATATGAGTGACGATCAGAATGGTATAATCCCGTTTTAGTTTCATAAACTGCTCCTCAATGCAGGTACTGGAGAGGGGGTCCAGCGCCGAGGTGGGTTCATCGGCAAGAATAATCTCCGGCTCCACCGCCAATCCGCGGGCGAGGCAGAGGCGCTGCTGCTGACCGATCGAAAGCCGGGTTGCCGGTGATTTCAGTCGGTCTTTGACCTCCTCCCAGAGATTGACCTGCCGTAGGTAAAATTCCACCCGGTCAGCCAGTTCATCCCGGTTGCGCAAGCCCTGAATTTTCAACCCATACGCCACATTGTCGAAAATCGACATGGGCAGCGGATAGGGGCGCTGGGACAAGAGCCCCATTTTCTGGCGAATCCGGGTCAGATCGTTCCTGCGATTGAGGATTTCCTCCCCATCCAGATAAATCTGACCGCTGACGTCCAGCCCGTTATAGATATCAATCAGGCGATTGAGACACTTCAGCAAGGTGGTCTTGCCACAACCAGAAGGTCCCAGAATGACCGTCACCCGATTGCGCGGAATCTCGAGGTTGACATCCTTTAGAATCGGGGTCCCGGCGTGGGTGACATTCAGATGGTGAATACCGATGATTGTATCATTCATTTAATAACGTGCTCCCTGTATTTGGCGGATAAGAGGCGGGCAGCCAGGCTGACAATGAGAATAATGACCGTTAACACAACTGCCGACGCATACGCCCGTTCCCGGACGGCAGGTATCGGTGAACTGAGCTGAAAAAAGATTGCCAGCGGCAACGTTGCGGTGGGTTGATTGAGGGAGGTGGGAATATAATCGGTGTAACCCGCCGTAAACAGCACCGCGGCGGCATCACCGATACCCCGTCCAAAGGAGAGCAAAAGGGCGGTAATAACGCCCGGCAGAGCCTGACGGATATAGACTTTTATAGCCACCTCGCTGCGGGTCGAGCCCAGCGCATAGGCGGATTCCAGCAAACCCCGGGGTATCGTCTGCAACACTTCATCCATCGAACGGATCATGATCGGCACGATCAGCAGTGTTACGGTCAAAATCCCTGCCAGCAGTGATGCCCGTAAGCCCAACAACAACATCAGGGTAAAGCCAAAGGCGCCGTAGACGATTGACGGGACGCCCCAGAGGACATCTAGTAAAAACCGGATCCGGTTCAACCAGAAACGCTGACGCAAAAGATGAATATTCATATAGAGCGCCACTGGTAAACCGATTATAAAAGCCAGAAATGTTGCGCCCAGCGCCAGATAAAATGACCCCACTATGGCATTCAGAATGCCCCCTTCCTCGCCAAAGTAAAAACCACCCTGCGGCACCTTCGTCAGCATGCCCCAATCGAGCGCCCGCAATCCGTTTTTTAAGATGACAACGATTAAAAACAGTAGCACGGCTATAATCAGGTAGGTCGCAGCCGCTGCCAGGGATTTAAAAATCCGCTCTTCAATATTTTTCCGTCTCATTACCTGTATCGCTCCCCGTGATTAATGGCCAGCCGCGCCAAGCCATTAAACAGCACGATAATAACAAACAGAATCAGCGCGCCAAACATCAGTGCCGAATCGTAAAGCGGAATGGACATCATCTCGCCGTAATTGTTGGCAATTAGCGCCGGCAACGGATAACCCGCTTCAAAGAGCGATTGGGGAATCTGAACCACGTTGCCCACCACCATCAGAACCGCGATGGTCTCCCCCAGCGCTTTGGAAATCCCCAGTCCGAAGGCAGCCATAATCCCGGAAAAACCGGCCCGCAGCAGCACCCATTTAATCGTCTCCCAGTAGCTGGCACCCACCGAGAGAGATGCCTCCTTCAGTTCGATGGGAATCGCCTGAATCACCTCTATCAGTATATTCAAGATAAAGGGGATTGACATGACCGCCAGGACAATCCCGCCGGATAAGAGGCAATAGCCACTGATGGCGACTTCCCGGAGCTCAGCCAGCCGAATTACAAAGGGGACAATCACCAGCACTCCCCAGACGCCATAAACCACCGACGGAATACCCGCCAGAATATCAATCACCGGCTGCATCAGGCTGAGCAGCCGCCGACTGGCATATTGCGTCAGGTAAATTGCGCTGAGCAGGCAGACCGGTCCCGCAATCAGAAAGGAGATCAGCGTAACATAGACAGAACTCAGGATAAATGGTTTAAAACCGAATTGACCGGACAGCGGTTTCCAGATCGAGCCACCCAGCAATTCCGGAAGCGCCAGTATTTTCAGAATCGGCAGCGATTTCAGCACCAGCCCCAGACCGATTGCCAGCGGAATCATTAATACAAAAAAGAGTCCGGCTGCCATCCAGCCGGAAATCAATCTGTCAATTATTTTACGGCGGTGCATGGCTCGTTTTTATCTCAATTTTTCCAGCTGTTCTGAAATGACCTCCCGGGATAAGGGTACATAGCCGGCACTGGACACATACGGCTGCCCTTCACTCAGAATCCATTTTAAAAATTCGCATACAACGGGTGATTCCGGCTTTCCCCGGGCGACGAAATAGAGTTCCCGCGCCGGTGGCGACGGATATCGCCCGGCGGCGATGGCTGCCATCATCGCCGTCATTGAGTCGTAGAAATCCTCTTCCGGATCAATCCGCCCGTTGGCATTGATATCAATGGGAATGACCTCGAGCCCCGGGTATTTTTGATTTGTCCCGGCGCTATAGATATAAATCGTATTGTTGTAGCCGATTCCTAGCGGATCTTTTTTAACAGCCTCAGCCAGCCCCGGATCGCCATATACACCGATACCGTGTAAATCTTCCTGCACCCCGCCCAGATATTGGGCCCAGGTCCCTGCCGCTCCACAGGCATCGCTGCGGGTGTAGAGATGAATCGGTGCTTTTGGCACCGATCCAAGCAACTCGCCCCAATCCCGGAGCGTCTCATCAATAAACATTGCCCTGAACTGGACTTGCGTGACGCCCTGCTTTTTCAGCTCATTAATAACGGGATTCCGGGCGCTGATCGTCGGTAATACCGCATCTTTGGTTACGGCAATCCACCAGACGTCACGTTCTTTTTCAGCCGGCATGATCTCCCGGGAAAACATCCCCAGGTCCACGGTCCCGGAGAGGGCGTCCGCCATGCCCTTACCGGCTCCGCCGGCAGAGATATCAATCCGGACATCGGGATGCAGCTTGCGGAACTCTTCCGCCCACTTGACGGTCATGGGATAGAGTGCAAAGGCGCCGGAAAGGGTGATGGTACCGTGCAATTTAGCGTCGGTACCGGCGCTCTTTTTGACTGAATCGGTTCGCTTGCAGCCGCTCAGACTGCTTAAATATATTATCAATACCAGTATAGTAGACATTTTAACAATAAATGGTTGACTGAGATGGAAAACCCGCATAAGTGTTCCTCCTGTTTAATTATTTATTTTTGAAGAGTGTGACATTGCATGTGAGCATCAGCCAGCCCCAGTGGGAATACTCACTCTCACCGGCACTCAGACCCTGTATCTGGTCCAGGCTTACCGAGGGCATCATCACGGAATAACCGCCCTGAAGCTTCAGGTCATCGCTGATTACTGCAGTGAAAGAATAGTCGAGCTCGCTGCCCAAATACGAATCCAAGTACGAATCCAAGATTGGTGCGGCGGCGGCATTTTGTACCCGGCTGTGCAGATGAAAGACATGCAGAGCCAGTTGATGACGGATCCGGCTTAGAGGCAGTTCCAGTGTTGAATAAAAGTCGATCAGACCCCCCTTTCCGGTTCCCGCCGGCAGATTGCTGAAATAATCCATCAGACCGTAATAGCGGTGCCGGGCCCCATAAATGATATCAAAAAGGTGGTCCCGCTTCTGATATTCGCTGCCCCGATTGGCGGCATCCTGGCCAGAAAGACAGACCGCTCCCCCGCCAAAATTGATTGGATCTGTCCGGTATCGCCAGTCCAGGCTCAAGAGATAGGCGGAGACTTGCTGACCGGATCGGTTTCTGCCATTCTGATAATAGGCGGCGGCCCCTATGTCCTGACGATTGCTCCGGTAAGCCAGATTGACACCATAGCTGCCCCGCATATAAATGACTTCGCTGCTGTCACGAGCGGTATAACCGCTGCCCAGGGCGATCGCGGACAGGGACAATTTCTCACCACCAGATGTCTGGAAATAGATAAAGTTCAGGGTTTTCATTTTGTCAGTGGGATAGGAATTCCCGAAACGGTTGGCGGTTTCATTATTTAGAGACAGAGCCCAATGCAGCTGGTATTTAGGCTGCTGATATTTCAACAGCACAGCATTGTAATTCACACCGGCCTGGTTCCAGTCGTTGACTCAACAGGCGCTGATCGTCGTAATTGAATTCCTGGCGACCGATTTTCACATTCAAACCTTTCCGGCCGATATGTTCGATCCAAGCCTCCTTCAGATCCAGACTGGCGGCATCCCCGGTTACAGCGCTGCTGCTGTACTGGCTTTCATCACCCCACACCCTGACATCCTGCAGAATAAACGCGGCCTTCAGATTACTGCTTTCATACAGAATACCCAGATGCGAGCGCAGACTGACAAACACCGCTGCCGGCTGATCAGCAAGCGCCAGGCTCTTATAACCCTGTCGAAATTCCCCGCGCGGCTGCAGCGCCAGCGCAACGCTCAGTTCGGCCCGACTCAGCGTACTGCACAGCAGGATTGCCAGCAAAATATGTTTATGGTTCGCCCTAGACTCCTTCGGGGTATCCCCGTAATCCAAGGTTTTTACCATTCTCACGTTGTCCATCCTCAGCTTTGAGCCAGCCCGGCTGAATAATCACTATATAATCTACCAACTTAGTAGACATTTGCAAGAAATAATTTTAATCCACGGTTTTTTCTGAAGCTCTTAAGGCATCCTCCCGTCGGATAATCTCCGCCAGAGTCGCCTTTTTGAAAATCTCCACCGCCGCATCACGAACCTCTTTAAAAAAGGTGCGGATTCCACAAAACTCCTCTTCTTTGTCCACATCACAGGACTCATAATAGAGATAGGTGACGCAGGGAATAAAGGCGATTGGTCCATTAAACAGGCGAATAATCGTCGCCAAGTTCACCGTTTCAGGGTCCTGACTCAGATAGTAGCCGCCATAACGCCCCTTGACACTGTTCAGGATGCCGGCATTTTTCAGGTCCCGCAGAATGGCTTCCAGAAATTTTTTGGGAATCTTCTCCTCTGCCGCCAGCGTGGCAATCTGCAGCGGTTCCTTCCGGTACTCTCTCGCCAGGCGCACCAGCGCAATAATGGCGTATTTGGTCTTCTTCGCTAACATGCTCAAAGATAGCGGTTTTAAGGTAAAATAAAAAATTCCCGGAAGAATAAGATCCGGAATTTGCGATTGCTTAATGCAGGCAAGATTCGATATAATTCCGAATCGGCGTCAGATCTGCAAAATTCTCAACGATCAGATCCGGTTTTTCCGATGCAATGCCCGTCCGCCTCTCCGCATGGCGCACGACGGCAATCGCCCGCATATCGTTACAGTGGGCGCACCAGACATCCCGAATCGTATC
>DSAS01000089.1 GCA_011046365.1 Fidelibacterota bacterium | reverse complement strand
CTAAACCTGCCGGTGGATATTTTAATTTTTCGCTTGAGGTACGCCTGCCCCCAAGTTTTAAAGTCGTCACCAACGGATTGCTTATCCGGGAGCGGCGGAAACTTTCAAAATGGCGGTCTTTCGGTCCGGTTTCCGATATTGCTCTGGTAGCGGTTGCCGGCTTAAAGCACAGTCGCTTCGCCAAAGAGAACTATACCGGCGATATTTATTATCAAGAGTTGCCAAAAAGCTATATTGATTCGGTGCAGACAAATCTCTATGAGGCAATGCGATTTTATACGGCAACCTTCGGCGCTCCCGGCTCAGAGCACCTCGTCCGGGTAGTTTACTCGCCCCGTCCAGGCTGGGGATATGTGCGAGAACCGCTGATCATTGTTTCGGAAAATCAGACCTTGGAACAGCGGCAGATGCCCGGTGGTGCCGCCCGTGATTTTCAGCTGCTGGCACACGAAATTGCCCACTACTGGTGGAAATATGCCGATCCCCACACACCCGACGACTGGATCAACGAAGGTTTGGCAGAATTTTCATCCCTCCTGGCGGTGGAAAAAATTTACAGTGCTGAAACCGCCGCTCTATTTTTTAATGACCACAGGCAGAGGTCAATGGCGAGTCAGACCAGCGTTGCGATTGCCGAAACGGAAAACGACTCACCCGACAGAGAGATCAACCGCTACTCAAAAACCACCACCCTTTTTGACCGGACACGCTCCTTGTATGGAATGGATAAGATGGAAAACCTCATGTGCACGTTGTATTTCCGTTTTGCCGAAACGGGCCAGGCAAACACACCGCTATTTCTTGAAACCGTCAAAAAAATATTGGGTCAGGAGGCAGAGATACTTTTTACAGAATGTCTGTATGAGGAAAGGGGAACGATCCGGGAGACATTAACTAAAATTTTCTGCAACCAGATTGAAGCGCAATATTTGGGCAATTGGTCGGGAACTTTGACCCAGGCGGGACAGGATTTCGGCGTCGAACTGGTTTTACTTTGTGAAGGCGGAGTGCTAAGACCATTTCTGAACAGCCCTGATCAGGCGGTCTATGATATCCCCGTCAGCGATCTGCTGATCGCAAACGGCGTGTTTAATTTTTCGGTACCTGCTGCTGCTGCTGCGTTCCGGGGCTCCCTAAAACCCGCAGACCCCCGAACCGTAACGGGACAGTGGCTGCAATTCGGTAGCTCCTTTCCATTGGTATTGAAAAAGAAACACGATTCATATTAAATTTTCATCACAATAGAGGATGAGCAATGATAACTTCAATGTGTGGACTGATTTGCACTGATTGTATCGCTTTCCCCGGGGAGTGTCGCGGCTGCCTGGCGGTCGAGGGTATGCCCTATTGGACCATGGATGTCACGTCCAACGGCATCTGCCCACTGTACGATTGTGCAGTTCATCAAAAGGGGTATCACCTCTGCGGCGAATGTCCCGGTCTGCCCTGCCAAATGTTTATCGGTTTAAAGGACCCCACTATTTCCGATGCCGAACATCAGAAATTGTTGAAGAAGCGGGTTGCCAATCTCCGCAAATTGGAAAAAGGAAATAACAATCAATAAATAAACAGTCAAAGTGGATCCTGTAAATTCACACGACGAAGAAAAATTGCCAACGACGGTCAATGAAGCCGTAGACTGAATCATCCGGCACATGCCTGATAGGGATATCGCCATGGTGCGCAAAATGAGCAGTAAGGGTTTAATGTTTTTTTTTCCACTTCAGTGCCGGACTCGCCATCAGGAATGGTTTGCTGCTCAATGGGGAAAATAAAGCCCTGATTCGGGATTGTCTGAAAAAGAAATATGGGGTACCCGAATCCAAATGTGGTTACTCACTTTATCATATTGACGATCTCTCCACGTTTTTACTGGATAAAGTCTGGGAAAGGCTACATGCGGAAAATTCTGCTTCAGATTTTCAATCCCGGGCTGAAAGCGGAACATAATTCCGCGGCTTGGTCACATTTTTATAGGCGGGACGGATGATCCGGCGCGATTTGTGGTTGAGTTCCTCCAACCGGTGGGCACACCAGCCGGCAAGCCGTCCCATGGCAAATATCGGCGTGTAGAGTTCCCGGGGAATGCCGATACAGGAATAGACAAAACCGGAGTAAAAGTCCACATTGGCACAGACGATCTTTTGTCGCTGACGACCTTTGAAACCGGCAAAAACCTCCGGTGCCAGTTCTTCCACAAGATTATAAAGCCGCAGTTCTTCCGTACGGTTTTTCTCATCCGCCAGCTCGGCGGCTTTTTCTTTCAGGATTTTCGCCCGCGGATCAGAAAGGGTATAGACGGCGTGACCGACACCATAAATTTTACCCGTACCGTCCCCAACTTCCTTCTTCAAAATGCCCAGCAGATAGCGGGCAACCTCATCCTTGCTCTCCCAGTTGGAGACATTGGCTTTCATATCCTCCATCATCTGCATCACTTTCAGGTTGGCGCCACCGTGATAGGGACCTTTCAGAGAGCCAATCGCCGCCGCAATCGCCGCATAGGTATCGGTTCCCGACGAACTGGTAACCCGTAGCGTAAAGGTGGAATTATTGCCGCCGCCGTGCTCGGCGTGGGTGACCAGCGCCAGATCCAGCAGGTCCGCCTCAAGCCGGGTATAACGACCGCCTTTCAGCATATATAAAAAATTTTCCGCCGTGTCCAGGTCCCGGCGCGGATGACGGATGGAGAGCGTTTTGCGCTGATAACCGTGGCGATAGGCATTGTAGGAATAGGCGACAATGGCTGGAAATTTCGCCAGCAGGTTCAGCGATTGCCGGACAAGATTCTCCTCGCTGCGGTCTTCGGGATTCTGATCAATGGTATAGAGCACCAGCACCGCCCGGGCGACCATATTCATCATGTCCTGCCCCACCATGGTTAAAATAGTACTGTGGGTAAAATTTTCCGGCAACTCCCGCAGCTCTGCCAGATATTCGGAAAAATAGCGCAGCTCCACCCGATTGGGTAATTCTCCCGCCAGCAGCAGATAGCATATCTCCTCAAAACCGTGCCGCCGGTCAATCTGAAAACCCGATACCAGCCGGTTCAACGGGTAACCCCTGTAGAACAGATTGCCTTCACAGGGTACGATCTGTTTGTTTTCATACCGGTATCCTACCACATCGCCGATATTGGTCAAGCCCACCAGCACACCGGTATGGTCCCGGTTACGCAGACCCCGTTTGACATTGTATTCATCAAAAAGCCGGGGGTCAATCTGACAGGCGTTTTTCATTTTGGTACAAATCGTCTGCAACATTTTTTGATTTTTCATCGTTTCCTCCTATCTATCATCCAATCAATCAAAATGTTCAATGGCAGCCCGAAGCCGCTCCGCAAATTCCGCCGTGCCGACCATCCGGGCTCCAGTTGTCTGCGCAAACAGATCGCTGGTTCCGGTCTTTTCCTGAAACATTTTTTCAACCGCCCGCTGAATCAACGTCGCCGCTTCCTGCCAGCCGATATGTTCCAGCAGCATTTTGCCGGACAGAATCAGAGAGGTTGGATTGGCTTTATCCTGACCGGCAATATCCGGTGCTGTCCCGTGCGTCGCTTCAAAAACAGCCCGTCCGGTTTCGAAATGAATGTTGGCGCCCGGCGCAATGCCAACACCGCCGACCATCGCCGCCGCCAGATCGGAAATGTAATCACCGTTCAGATTCAGCGTTGCTACGATGGAATGTCTTGCCGGATTCAGCAGCATATCCTGAAAAAAGGCGTCAACGATTCGGTCTCTGATGCAGATTTTGCCACTCTCCGGCGATTGACCGGCATCTTTCTCGAGATAACAATCTTTTTGAAATTCTTTTTCAATCAGTCCAAAGCCCCAATTTCGGAATGCCCCTTCAGTGAATTTCATGATATTGCCTTTATGAACCAGCGTCACCGCCGGACGCCGCTGTTCAATCGCATACCGCACCGATGCCCGAACCAGCCGCTCCGAGGCATTTTTCGAGACCGGCTTAATGCCGTAGGAGCTGTCTCCGGGAAAGGGGATCGCTTTAACATACAGCTCTTTCATCAGAAAATGCTCGACCTTTGCCGTCTCCGCCTCACCCCGCATAAACTCGATCCCGCAATAGAGATCCTCGGTGTTTTCACGAAAAATGACCATGTCAACGAGCTCCGGCTTTTTCAAAGGTGACTCAATTCCCTGAAACCAGCGCACCGGACGGACACAGGCATAGAGATCGAGTTGCCGGCGCAGTGCCACATTCAGCGAACGGATACCGCCGCCCACCGGCGTCGCAAGCGGGCCCTTCAGCGCTACCAGATACTTTTCAATCACCGTGACGGTGTCCGCCGGCAGCCACTCGCCAGTCTGCCGGTATGCTTTATCCCCGGCAAATATCTCGATCCACTGAATCTTACGCTTTCCGGAATAGGCTTTCCGGACGGCATGGTCAATAACTTCCAGCGTCGGGCGGGTAATCTCGGCGCCGATGCCGTCCCCCTCGATATAGGGAATGACCGGAAAATCGGGCGTCTGTATTTTACCATCATGTTTAATAATACACTGTTCAAACATGCTTTTGTCCTTTCTGTTTGCGGATAAAATTCATGGCGCTGCCGGCTTTAAACCACTGAATCTGCTGACGATTGTAGCTATGCCGGAGCCGGATGGTCTGCTGACTGCCGTCCCGGTGTTTCAGAATCAGGTTCAGCCTGGAGTTCGGAGAAAAATTTTCCAGACCGGGGATATCCATCTGATCGTCTGCCCGGATGTGATCGTAATCGGTGGGGTTTTCAAATGTCACCGCCAGGATGCCCTGCTTTTTCAGATTGGTTTCATGAATTCTGGCAAAGGATTTGGCAATGACCATTACGACACCCAGATGACGCGGCTCCATCGCCGCATGTTCCCGCGAAGAGCCCTCGCCGTAGTTTTCATCTCCCACAATGACCATCTGCTTACCCCGCGCCTGATAATCCCGGGCGACCCTGGCAATTTCGTCGAATTCGCCGGAAAAACGATTGAACGACTTGCCATTTTCAGGATAAAACGCATTCCGGGCGCCCTTTAGTAAATTGTCGGAAATACGGTCAAGATGTCCGCGGTACTTCAGCCATTTCCCTGCCGGAGAGATATGATCGGTAGTACATCTGCCCCGGACTTTTATCAGCAGCTCCAGATCACGAAACGATTTTTCATCCCATTCGGGAAAAGGTTGCAGCAGCTGCAGACGTTCCGAGTCGGCTCGAATGGTTATTTTGACTGTTGGATCACCGGTATTGATATCCCGTCGGGTATCGCAGCGAATCCTGATTTTCGGCAGATCAGTACTTTCCGGCGGGGCGAGTCTTACTTTCTGCCCATCTGCACCATCCAGAAAATCGGTCAGTGGATTAAAACGCAGATCTCCTGCCAGCACCATCGCTATCACGATTTCAGGAGAAGCAATGAACGCATGGGTACGGGGATTGCCGTCATTACGTCCGGCAAAATTGCGGTTGAAGCTGGTAATGATGGAATTTGTCTGTCCCGGTTTTGGCTGGCGCCGCCACTGTCCGATACAGGGACCGCAGGCATTAGCGAGCAGGACCGCTCCCAACCGCCGAAATTCATCCATTAAACCGGTTCTGTCACAGACCTGCCGGACCTGCTCGGATCCCGGATTGATAAACAGTCTGGCTTTCGGTGAAATCCTCGCCCGGTTCGCCTGCCGTGCCACAGCTGCCGCCCGAGCCAGGTCTTCATAGGAGGAATTGGTGCAGGAGCCGATCAGTCCGGCTGACCAGCAGGTGGGATACGCATTTTTCTCAATATAACCGGCAAATTCTGATATCGGTACAGCAAGATCAGGAGTAAAGGGTCCGTTGATATACGGTTCCAGTGTATTTAAATCAATTCGAATCACCCGGTCATAAAATTTCTCCGGATCGGCACAAACTGCGGGATCGGTACATAATTCCGGCGCTACCTTTTTAATCACAGGAATCAACCTTTCACGACCGGTGTAGACCAGAAAGTCATTCATTCGATCGTCATGGTGAAAGACCGATGTGGTGGCACCCAGTTCGGCGCCCATATTACAGATAGTCGCCTTGCCGGTGCAGGAGATGTTTTGCGTGCCGGCGCCGAAATACTCTATCACGGCATCTGTTGCCCCCTTTGTACCGATGATACCCGCCAGTTTCAGAATCACATCTTTCGCTGAAACCCAATTTTTCAATTGACCAACCAATTCGACGCCAATAACAGCGGGCATTTTCAGTTCCCAACTCAAACCAGCCATCACATCCACTACATCGGCACCACCGACCCCGACCCCGAGCATGCCCAGCCCGCCAGCGGTCGGAGTATGCGAATCGGTGCCAATGATCAAGCCGCCGGGAAAGGCGTAATTTTCCAGCACAATCTGGTGAATAATGCCGCTGCCCGGCTCCCAAAAACCGATCCCGAATTTCGCCGCAGCGTTTTCCAGGAAGCGATAAACCTCGCCGTTATCTGCAAGTGCCTGCTGCAAATCCTCCTCCGCACCGGATGCAGCGCAGATCAGGTGATCACAGTGAAGGGTCGTTGGTACTTGCACCTGTTGAATTCCCGAATTCATCAATTGCAGCAGCGCCATCTGCCCGGTGGCGTCTTGCATGGCAACCCGGTCAGGTTTCAGTTCAATGTAGCTCTTTTGGCGTTTAATATTGCAAATTGAATCCGGATTATCAAGATGGGCAAAGAGGATTTTCTCGGTAAGCGTCAACGGTCGTTTCAGAATATTTTTGAGCCTGGCAATCTGCCTGGCAAATTTCGAATAAAAGTCAGATACAACAGCGATATAATCCATATTAGATCTCCCATCTGACGGCAGTAAAAAATACTATGTTTCGGACAAATCGCCCTGCGGCGATATGATCTATTCCGTAATCAGGATTCCAACCGTTTGAGAATTTGATCACCCATCTCCGCCGTACCTACTTTCCGGTTGCCTTTCTGCCAGATATCGGCGGTCCGGTATCCATCATTCAAAACAGTTTCGACGGCATGTTCAATATCTTCCGTGGCGGCAATCATCCCAAAGGAGTAGCGCAGCAGCATGGCGGCACTGAGAATCTGGGCGATGGGATTGGCGATACCCTGACCGGCGATGTCCGGCGCCGAACCGCCGCCCGGTTCGTACATGCCAAACTTTCCCATACCAATGCTTGCGCTGGGCAGCATGCCCAGACTCCCGGTAAGCGCCGCGGCTTCATCGGATAGAATATCACCGAACATATTACCACAGAGCATGACATCGAACTGCTGCGGATTTTTCGTCAGTTGCATAGCGGCGTTATCCACATACATCGGTTCATATTCCACGTCCGGGTACTCCCGGGCGGTCTCCTCTACCACCTGGCGCCAAAACACCATAGTCGTCAAAACATTGGCTTTATCCACAGAGGTCACTTTACGGCGCCGTTTCTGTGCCACTTCGAAGGCAACTTTTGCAATCCGTCGGATCTCCGCCCGGGAATAGAGCATTGTATCGAAAGCGGTCTCAGCGTCACCGGAACCCCTGCGACCCTTGGGCTGACCAAAATAGATTCCCCCGGTCAGTTCCCGCACCACCAGAATGTCAAAACCCTTTTGACTGATATCGCTGCGCAGCGGTGATGCAAAAGCCAGAGCGGGATAGAGTTTTGCCGGGCGGAGGTTGGCATACAGCTCAAAGGCTTTGCGCAGACCCAGCAGTGAATGGACCTCTACACCGCGCCACTTGTCGGTATCCTGCTCCCGCACCGGTCCGCCGACAGACCCGAAAAGTATTGCATCGGATTCCCGGCAAATTTTCAGAGTCTCCTCAGGTAAATGACTCCCATAATCATTCCAGGCGGCACCGCCAACCAGAGCGTGTCTATAATCAAAGCAGACGTTATATTTCGATTGAACCGCATCCAGAATTTTCAACGCTACCTGCATTACTTCCGGTCCGATGCCGTCACCCGGCAAAACCGCTATCCTCTTCATTTCCATATTTAAACTACCTTTCCCGCAATGTAATTGAGCAAGCCGCCGGCGCCAATCACCTCTCGGGCAAAACCGGTGATTGGTTGAAAGGTATACTGGTCGCCTTTTGTTCTGTTTTTGATAATCCCTTTTTCAATGTCAATTTCCAATTCATCACCGCTGTCCACCTGCTGGCTGATTCCCGGGCATTCAATCGCCAGAAAACCGTTATTGACGCAATTGCGGTAGAAAATCCGTGCAAAAGTATCGGCGATTACCGCCCGGACACCGGCACCCCGCAGCGCCCAAACCGCATGTTCACGGGAACTGCCGCAGCCAAAATCTTCGCCGGCGATGATAAAATCGCCCTGGTTGATTTTTTTAACAAATTCCGGATCGATATCCTCCATGGCATGCTGCGCCAGGTCGGCTTCCCGATCCATATTCAGATAGCGTGCCGGAATAATCTCATCGGTATTGATGTGATCGCGTTTATAGCAATGCGCTTTACCTGTCATAATTTCTCCTACATATAATTCCGCGGGTCGGCGATTTTGCCTGCGACGGCGGAAGCGGCAACCGTCGCCGGGCTGGCTAAATAGACCTCAGACTGCGGACTGCCCATTCGCCCGATAAAATTACGGTTGGTGGAGCTGATACAGCGTTCACCGGCAGCCAGAATGCCCATATGCCCGCCCAGACAGGCGCCGCAGGTGGGAGTAGAGACCGCCGCACCGGCAGCCATGAAAATATCCAGCAATCCTTCCTGGTTTGCCTGTTTCCAGATGTTGGTGGTGGCGGGGACCACAATCATGCGGGTGTTTTTCGCCACCTGTCGGTTTTTCAGGATTTCCGCTGCCACCCGTAAATCCTCAATCCGCCCGTTAGTACAGCTGCCTATATAGGCTTGATCCACCGGAATCTCGCCGACCTGCCAAACCGGCTTGCCATTGCTAGGCAGATGGGGAAAAGCGACGAGCGGCTCCAGGTCGGTCACATTTATTTCGACAATCCGGCAGTACTCCGCATCGGAATCGCTTTTGAATATTTTAAAAGGTTCGGCGGTGTGGGCTTCCACATAATTGATGGTCTTCTGATCGGGATTGATAATACCCGACTTGCCACCGGCTTCAATCGCCATGTTGCAAATCGTCATTCGGGCTTCCACCGACAATTCATCGATCAGCTCTCCGGTAAACTCCATGGCTTTGTAGAGTGCGCCATCCACCCCAATCTGGCGGATAATTTCCAGAATCACATCCTTGGCGTAAACGCCTTTCCCGAGCTTCCCATTCAGGCGGAAAAGAATCGTCTCGGGCACCTTGAACCAGAGTTTGCCGGTAGCCAGTGTCGCCGCCAGGTCAGTACTGCCGATGCCGGTGGAAAACGCCCCCAGCGCGCCGTGGGTGCAGGTGTGACTGTCGCCACAGACGATGGTGATTCCGGGACGAACATATCCCTGCTCCGGCAGCAGGGCATGACAGACGCCATGACGTCCCAGCTCATAAAATTTATCAATCCCCTGCTCTTTAGCCCAACGCCGGATCTTTGCCACCATCTCCGCCGATTTGATATCCTTATTGGGTACAAAATGGTCCGGTATAACCACGACCCGCTCCGGGTGCGCCACCCGGCTCAGCCCTCTGTCCGTCAGCATATCAATTGCCGGTGTGGTGGTTACATCGTGGCACATGATGACATCTATCTCGGCGTTAATCAGCTCACCGGGGTTGACCTGTGTCCGACCACAATGCGCCGCCAGGATTTTTTCAGTAATCGTTGCTCCCAATATTTGTTCCTTTATCCTTGTGCCTGAATTTTTTCCCTGTAATTCAGCGCTTTATTAATTCCTTTGATAATTGCCCGCGCACTCGCCCGAATGACATCTTCATCCACCGCCCGGGCAATAAACACATTCATTTTTTCATCCATGAGTTTGATAGAAACATCCGCCAATGCATCGGTGCCACCAGTGATGGCTTTCAGATGATAATCCTGCAATTTCAGCGACGGATCAATCAACTGCCAGATGGCGTTACTGACCGCATCCACCGGTCCGTCACCGAGACCGGCGGCGATTTTCACCTCGTCGTAAACCCGCAATTTCACCGAGGCGGTAGGTGTCATATTGGAACCGGTGACGACTGAAAACTCCTCCAGTTTGACAAACTGCTCCTCTTCAGTCAACTGATGAGTCACATCCCGGGCAATGGCGATGATATCGTCCCGCTCGACAAATTTTTCCTTGTCCGCCAGGTCCTTTACCCGTTCGGTAATCTGTGCAACGGTCTCTTTGTCCAGCCGGAACCCCTCTTCCTCCAGCAGCGCCGCCACCGCATGCTTGCCGGAGTGTTTACCGATCACCAAATTTTCACCGGTCCAACCCACGTCATCCGGGGTCATAATTTCGTAGGTCTGCTTGCTTTGCAATACACCATGCTGGTGAATACCCGCCTCATGGGCAAAGGCATTGACGCCGACGATTGCTTTATTGCGCTGCACATCAATGCCGGTCAGATTCGCAACCAGCCGACTCGTCCGGTAAATCTCCCTGGTATTGACATTGACATCCACATTAAAATAATCCCGCCGGGTGACCAGATTCATGATGATCTCTTCCAGAGATGCATTCCCCGCCCGTTCGCCGATGCCGTTGATGCAGCCCTCCACCTGCGTGGCGCCCGCTTCCACCGCCGCCAGCGAATTGGCAACCGCATTACCGAGATCGTTATGACAATGGACGCTGATGACCACATTTCCGGCTTCAGGCACTTTTTTAAAAAGATACCGAATCCGGTCGCCGAATTCCCGGGGTTCTGCATAACCGACGGTATCGGGGATGTTGATCGTCGTTGCTCCGGCTTCAATAGCGGCTTTTACGACGGCGCACATATAATCCAGACTGGTACGGGCGGCGTCCTCCGGTGAAAATTCTACATCATCACAGTAGCCTTTCGCCCGCTGCACAGCCTGAACCGCCAGCTCGATGATCTCCTCTTTACTTTTTTGTAATTTCTTCTCGCGATGCACTTTTGACGTAGCGATGAAGGTATGAATCCGGGGCTTTTTGGAATACTTCACAGCCTCCCAGCAGCGGTCAATATCCGCATTGTTCGCCCGTGCCAGCCCGCAGATTGACGGACCGTGTACGCTTTGCGCCACCAGTTTGACGGCGTCGAAATCGCCCTCCGAAGCAATCGGAAAGCCGGCTTCGATCACATCCACACCCAAACGAGCCAACTGGTGCGCCACGACGAGTTTTTCACCGGTGGTCAACGAGGCGCCCGGACTCTGTTCGCCGTCCCGTAAAGTCGTATCAAAAATAATAATTTTTCGCTTTTCCATGATATCTCCTCAGACCCTCTTCCCGTTACGGATTTTCATTAAGTAATAGGAAAAACTGTCGGTCAGCGCCTGATAACTGGCTTCGATGATATTTTCCGAAACACCTACCGTATTCCAGGTTCTCTTTTCGTCGCTGGACTCGATCAGCACCCGCACCCGCGCCAGGGTAGCCGCCCGGGCATTGATGACCCGCACTTTGTAATCCGACAGGTGCATCTTATCAATCTCCGGGTAAAATTTGGTCAGCGCTTTGCGCAGGGCATTATCCAGGGCATTCACCGGACCGACCCCTTCGGCGGCAGTATGCTCCAGCTGATTGTTCACCAGCATACGCACCGTGGCTTCGGAACGAATTTCCCCGGATTCATTTTTTTCAATCAGAATCCGGAATCCTCGCAGGGTGAAATAGTTGCGATACTCATTTTTCAGCTTTTTAATCAGCAATTCCAGAGAGCCTTCCGCCGCTTCAAATTCGTATCCCTCATGTTCCAGCTGTTTCAGTTGCTGCACAATTTCCGGAATTCGCTCCTTGTCGGATTCCAGATCAACGCCCAGTTCATCGGCTTTAAAAAGAATATTGCTCTTGCCGGAAAGATCGGAAATCAGCACCCGGCGCTGATTGCCGACCATCTCCGGCTTGATGTGCTCGTAGCTGTCGGAATCCCGCATCACGGCGCTGACGTGAATCCCACCTTTATGAGCGAAAGCACTCTTGCCGACATAGGGTGCATTATGCGGATGGATCAGGTTGGCGATTTCGCTGACGTAATGGGAAAGTGCCGTCAGATTTGCAATATTTTGGGGCGGAACGCAGGCGTAGCCGGCTTTCAGTTGCAGATTCGGAATTACGCTACACAGATTGGCGTTGCCGCAACGTTCGCCATAGCCGTTGATAGTCCCCTGAACATGGACGCAGCCGTTCTGCACCGCCACCAGTGTATTCGCCACCGCCAGTCCGGAATCGTTGTGGGCGTGAATACCCAGCGGTGCTTTGACCCGTTTTTTCACCGCCTGAACGATATCGGCAACCTCATTCGTCAGCGATCCGCCGTTTGTGTCGCAAAGCACCAGTACATCGGCGCCGGCGGTTTCGGCAATTATGAGACACTCCAGGGCATAATCGGCGTCGTCTTTATAGCCATCGAAAAAATGCTCGGCGTCAAAAATGACCTCTTTGCCCTTTGCTTTGAGGAAAGCGACGCTTTCCCGGATCATCTCCAGGTTCTGCGCTTTGGTGACCCGCAGCGCCTTCTCCACATGGAACACCCAGGTTTTCCCAAAAACCGATACCGCCGCTGTTTCTGCTTCCAGCAGGGCGCGAATATTTGGGTCCTCTGCAACCTTGTATTTCACATGTTTGGTCGAACCGAACGCTACGATTTTAGCCTGTTTGAACTGCTCATTCTTCACTTTCTGGAAGAAGAGGACATCCTTGGGATTGGAGCCCGGCCAGCCGCCTTCAATATAGTGAATTCCGAAATCATCCAGTTTTTTCGCAATATGCAGTTTATCTTCCAGTGAAAAGGAGATATTTTCGCTTTGTGAGCCGTCCCGCAGTGTCGTGTCGAACAGTTTTACCTTCGATGTTTCCATTTTATTTTCCTTTTTTCAGCCAGGGCATCATCTTACGCAGCTGTTTACCGGTTTTTTCCAGCGGCAGTTCGCTGTGCTCACGCCGCAGGGCGTTGTGCGTCGGTCGCCCGGCTTGATTTTCCAGAATCCACTCCCTGGCAAAGCGCCCGTCCTGGACCTCCCGGAGGATGGTTCGCATCTCTGCTTTCACGGCGTCATTAATCAGTCGCGGACCGCGGGTCATGCCCCCGTATTCCGCCGTATCGCTGACCGAATAGTACATGCCGGCGATACCGCCTTCATAAAACAGATCCACAATCAGTTTCATTTCGTGCAGGCATTCAAAATAGGCGATTTCCGGCTGGTAACCGGCATCCACTAGCGTCTGAAAACCCGCCTTGATCAACTCAGTGATCCCGCCGCACAAGACCGCCTGTTCACCGAAAAGATCGGTTTCGGTTTCTTCGCGAAAAGTCGTCTCGATGATACCCGCCCGTCCGGCACCGATCCCGCTGGCATGCGCCAGTGCCAGGTCTTTGGCGTTGCCGCTGACATCCTGAAAAACCGCAATCAATGACGGTACTCCAGCGCCGATCTCATACTGACGACGAACCAGGTGACCGGGACCTTTCGGCGCCACCATATAGACATCCACATCCTTTGGCGGCATAATCTGACCGAAGTGAATATTAAAGCCGTGGGAAAAAACCAGTGCTTTGCCGGCGGTCAGGTTTTTTTGGATTTCCGCGGTATAAATCCGTCTTTGCAGTTCATCGGGAACAAGAATCTGAATTACCTCAGCCTGAGCACTGGCTTCAGCCGCCGACATCGGCTGAAAACCGTGACTCTGCGCCAGTTTGTAATTATCACTACCGGCGACATCCGCCACAATCACCTTATAACCGCTGTCCCGCAGGTTCTGCGCTTGGGCATGCCCCTGACTACCATAACCGATAATCGCAATCGTTTTACTTTTCAGTACATTCTGATCGGCATCTTTGTCGTAATACATCTTAATCGCCATTTTTATTGTCTCCTTTTTTGGGTGTTTGATATTCAGCCATCGCAAACTCGCCACTGCGAATATATTCCTGAATGCCATAGCTGTGCACCATCTCAATAAAACGGTCAATCTTGCGCGGTGAACCTGCCAGCTCCAGAATGACATGATCCATCGCTACGTCAATCAGATTGGCTTTAAATACCCGCGCCAGATTAAAAAAATCACTCCGGTTTTTTTCCTTTACCTCCAGTTTTAAAATAATATATTCCCGAACGATATAGTTGTCTTTGTGCGAAATGTCAGTAACGCGTATTGTATCGATTAGCTTGTTTAATTGCTTGGTAATCTGCTCAATGTGCTCCTCGGTTCCTGAAACCACCAGACTGATTTTGTAGATGTTGGGGTTTTCGGTAGGGGCACCGATAACGCTTTCGATATTGTAGCCCCGCTGCGAAAGCAATCCCGATATCCGCGCCAGAACACCGCTGCTGTTCAGGACCGTGATGATTAGTGTATGCTTTTCCAACATTATTTTTCTCCTATAATAATATCCGTAAGTGGTTTGCCTGCTGAGACCATGGGAAACACATTCTCCTCCCGTTTGATGGAAAATTCCATCAGCACCGGTCCCTCTTCTGCCAACCCTTTCCTGAGTGTATTCGGCACCTCCGCCTGAGTGTTTGCCCGGAAACCGCGCATTCCATTGGCTTCGGCAACTTTGACCAGATCGGGAATGTATATTTTTGGGCAATCATCCCGCGGACCCTGACATTCCTCCGGGCAATCAGGTCCCTGCATCAGGCAGACCCGCGAATACCGTTTTTTCCAGAAGAGCTCCTGCCACTGACGCACCATCCCGAGATAGGCATTATTCAGGACAACAATTTTAACCGGAATTCGGTTTATCGAGCAGGTTGCCAATTCCTGGATATTCATCTGAATGCCACCATCACCGACAATACAGACTACCTGGATGCCGGGATTAGCAATGGCAGCACCCATAGCAGCCGGCAGACCAAATCCCATCGTACCCAATCCCCCGGAGGTCAGAAATTTGCGTGGCTGCCGATGATGACAATGGAGTGCCGCCCACATCTGGTTCTGTCCGACGTCGGTAACCAGAATCGCATTGGGATCGATCACTTTATTAATCTCTTCCAGAACATATTGAGGGCTGATGGCATCCTCATCAGATTCAGCGAATCTCAGCGGATATTTCGCCTTCCAGTAATCCGTGCGCTCGTTCCAGAAACTCCGCTCCCGGGATTTTACTTTTTCCAAAAGGCTTTTCAGAACATTTTTCGCGTCGCCTACGACCGGAATCTGGGTTTTGACATTTTTACCAATCTCTGCGGGATCAATATCAATATGCGCAATCGTGGCGTTGGAGGCAAAGGTATCGCGTGGCCCGGTAACCCGATCATCGAAGCGGGCTCCGATGGCAATGAGCAAATCACATTCGGTCACCGCCTTATTGGCAGCGACCAGACCGTGCATACCAAGCATCCCCAGAAAATTCGGATGATCAAAAGGCACTGCACCTAAGCCCATCAGTGTTGCCACCACCGGAATCTGGGTCTTTTCAAGAAAATCCAGCAGCTCCGGAGTCGCACCTGATGCGATTATACCGCCGCCAATATAGAGCAGCGGTTTCTTCGATTGAGAAATCGCCGCCGCCAGCTTCTTAATCTGCCCGGCATTACCTTTGACCACCGGTTTATAACCCGGCAGCAATATATTGTCAGGATAGACATACTCCTTGACTTTGCTATTGACCACATCCGAAGGGATATCTATGGAAACCGGTCCAGGACGACCGCTCCGGGCAATATAAAACGCCTCTTTAATTACTCCGGGCAGACCGGCAACATCTTTTACCAGGTAGTTGTGTTTACAGATTGGTCGGGTCAGTCCGACCATATCGGTCTCCTGGAAGGCATCGGTACCGATATTGGAAGTCGGTACCTGCCCGCTGATAACGACGATCGGCGACGAATCCATCTTCGCCGTGGCAATACCCGTGATGGTATTGGTTGCCCCTGGTCCCGAGGTTACCATACAGACTCCTACTTTTCCGGTGGACCGGGCATAGCCATCCGCCGCATGGGTTGCCCCCTGTTCATGACGGGTCAATAAAAATCTAATCCCTTTTGTTGAGTAAAGCGCATCAAAAATCGGGATCACTGCGCCACCGGGATACCCAAAAATGGTATCAACGCCTTCCCGTTTCAATGCGTCTATTAAAATCTCTGCACCTTTCATTGTATCCTCATATTGCTTTTATTTTTCGATCAATTATTCCAAAATTGCACCTTTACTGGCGGAGACAGCCAGCCGGGCATAACGACCAAGCACACCGGTTTTTACCCGTGGTTCAGGCGCCTGCCAGCGGCGCCGACGGTCAGCGAGTTCAGCGGCGTCCACCAAAACGTTCAGTTTGCCAGCCGGAATATCTATCGTGACGCGGTCGCCGTTGCGGAGCAGGGCGATCGGTCCGCCAGACGCCGCCTCGGGAGCAATATGCCCGATA
Source organism: Fidelibacterota bacterium (assembly GCA_011046365.1). Lineage (GTDB taxonomy): Bacteria > Fidelibacterota > UBA2242 > UBA2242 > UBA2242 > B118-G9. Next base: position 6,088 of record DSAS01000089.1, on the reverse strand, counting down.
CAGGCACCCCGGGTACCACCGGAGAAGCGTCCGTCAGTAATCAGAGCCACGCTCTCACCGAGCCCTTTACCCATGATATACGAGGTGGGCGACAGCATCTCCTGCATGCCGGGTCCGCCTTTGGGTCCCTCATACCGGATCACGACAACATCGCCGGCTTTGACCTGATTGTTCAGAATCCCCTGACAGGCTTCTTCCTGGCTGTCAAAAATCACCGCCGGACCTTCAAACCGGCGCATGGATTCCGCCACACCGGCGTATTTGACTACACTGCCTTCCGGCGCCAGATTGCCACTGAGCACCGCCAGCCCCCCTGTATTGCTATAAGCATTTTCCAGCCGGTGGATTACATTTTCATCCTTTATTTCAACATTTCTAATATTTTCCGATAATCTCTTCCCCGTCACAGTGATACAATCCCCGTGAATCAGTCCGGGTTCGCGCTGCATCTCTTTCAGAATAGCGCTGACACCGCCAGCCCGGTCGACATCCTCAATATGATATTCGCTCGACGGGGATACTTTACAGATATTTTTGACCTTTTTGGAAAGTGCATCAATCCGCCTGATATCGTAATCAATTCCAGCTTCCGCCGCCAACGCCAGGGTATGCAGCACGGTATTCGTCGAACCACCCATCGCCATATCCAAAACCATCGCATTATCAATTGATTTTTCCGTGAAAATATCCTGAGGTTTTAAATCTTCGGTTACCATCTCCACAATGCGTTTACCCGCCTGAAGGTACAGCTCCCGACGCGCTTCATCTTCCGCCAGGATGGTGCCATTGCCCGGCAGAGCAATACCGATCGCCTCGCAGAGGCAGTTCATGGAATTGGCGGTGAACATCCCCGAGCAGCTACCCCAGCCGGGGCAAGCATTTTTCTCAATATCCAGCAATTCGTCGGTGGAAATTTTCCCATCCTGAAAGGCTCCGACAGCCTCAAAAACGGAAATCAGATCAACTGTCTTACCGGTGGATGTTCTGCCCGCCCGCATGGGACCGCCGGAAACGAAAATAGTCGGTATATTCACCCGCGCCGCAGCCATCAGCATGCCGGGAATAATTTTATCGCAGTTGGGAATACAGACCAGCGCATCAAAGCAGTGTGCCCGCAGCATGATTTCCACGGAATCGGCGATGATTTCCCGGCTGACCAGGCTGTAGCGCATCCCCATATGTCCCATCGCAATGCCGTCACAGACCGCAATAGTGTTAAACTCAAAGGGCAGACCACCGGCGGCATAGACCGCATCTTTGACGATCTTACCGACAGCATTGAGTTTGACATGACCGGGTACGATATCTCCATATGAATTGGCAATCGCGATATACGGACGATCCAGGTCGCTCCGCTTTATACCCGTAGCTCCCAGCAGCGCCCGGTGAGGCGCCCGCTCCAATCCTTTTTTTACCTGATCGCTTTTCATAACTATCCCCTTCTGGATAAAAAAAACCCCTTCTTTTCGGGAAGGGGTTTTTAAATTTATGTCGTTTTGGATTTTAAATCGCCCCTTCCCTCCATTCTACATGCAAGATAATCAGGCTAATCCAAAGAATAACGTGATGGGCTGGTCGGTTAAAATTCATCATAAAATCACTCAAAATGTCGAGTTGGATTTTAAACGATTTTTTTATTAGTGTCAATTAATTTTTTCACCGGAACTTAATTTTTTAAAAAAAACCGCCGGAAAATTTTCCGATATTGCTAAATTTCAGATAGTTTAGGGAGAAGAAACAGATGCCAAAAATTCAGATGATCATTCATTCTCTTAAAAAGCAGCTGCAAGAATCGGGCGATTCGGAATCCATTTCCGCCATGGCAAAATTTGGCATCACACCGGAACAGACTCACGGTGTTAAAATCCCTCAACTCCGGGGAATCGCCAAAGAATATTAGAAAAATCACGAACTGGCACTGGCGCTCTGGCAGATCAACTACCGCGAAACCCGGATCCTGGCTTCTATGATTGCCGATCCGAAGCAACTTACTGAGTAATAAATGGAAGCCTGGGCGGGCGAATTCTACTATGGGGAAATCTGTGATCAGGTCTGCATGAACCTTTTTGAAAAACATCCGCTCGCCTGGCAGAAAGCGGTTGAATGGAGCGACCACGAAAATGAAGGCAAAAAACGGACTGCCTTTGTACTTATGGCACGCCTGGCGGTCAGTGATAAAAAAGCAAAGGACGACCGGTTTGAACCCTTTTTCCCGCTGATCCTCCGTGAATCCACCGATGAACGCAATCTCGTCAAAAAAGTCGTCAACTGGGCGCTGCGGCAGATTGGTAAACGTAACCAAACACTAAACCATAAAGCCATCAGGGTCGGCGAAGAAATCGCTGCCCTTGATTCCAAAAGCTCCCGCTGGATCGCTACAGGTGCTTTAAGGGAATTGAAAAGTGAAGCTGTTCAGAAGCGGCTGAAATTTTAATTCCACTTCAGCAATAACACCCTCTGAACCTGATGATTATCTGGTGTTGCTGGAATAATAAAACGCTGCAACCTGCGCGATGATGTTTTTTACTCGCCACGATACTCCCGCAACGTAATATCCAGAATGATGACTATATCGAAGAGGTTGAATTGCCATGACTTTTAAGCCGTGGATCATAAGAGATCCCACTCCCACCCCGGGTTTAACCCGGAACACCAACGGGGTTGATGTTCTCATCTCCAGGCAGTCAGATTACAACGTGCGAGCGACGTAACCAGGAAGAAAAACTTAGTACCCTTGTGCTAACCTAGAACGTCTCGTAAATCAGCGGCGGGGCAGCCACTTTATGCCCGGAAATGCGGAAGGCTTTCAAGAGCTGCGCGCGGGCGGTTTCTCCAGCTTCTTTATTCGGGGCGTGAACTTGTACCAGCGGTTCGCCTTTTGCCACCTTGTCACCGATTTTCTTGGCAATGATAAACCCAACTTCCGGCTTAATTTTATCCTTGAGCGAGCGTCGTCCGGCGCCGAGCTCCAGTGCCGACATGCCGATCGTATAGGAGTCAATCGCTTCGACATAACCATCTTCAGGCGCTTCCACCGGCGCAATATAACCAGCCTTCAGATACTTTTTCGGATGAGTAACCATATCCACGTCGCCACCCTGATTTTCCACCATCATTAAGAACTTTTCCCAGGCAGCACCGCTTGCGATGGTTTTCTCCAGACGCGTCCACGCTTTATCAAAGCTTTTCTCTAGCCCGGACAATACCACCATCCAGGCGGTTAAATGCATCGTAACTTCGATCAGGTCCGCCGGTCCGCCGCCTTTCAGGACCTCGATTGATTCCACCACCTCCAGCCAGTTGCCTACCGCATTGCCCAGCGGCTGATTCATATCGGTAATCACGGCTTTGACGTTCAGACCGAAATGCTGTCCCACATTTTTCAGCCGCCGCGCCAGTTTCTGACTCTGATTGTATTCCGGCAGAAAAGCCCCGTTACCGGTTTTCACATCCAGTACCAATCCATCAATTCCTTCGGCAATCTTTTTGCTTAAAATGCTCCCACAGATCAGCGGGATTGATTTTACCGTTGCGGTGACGTCCCGCAATGCATACATTTTCCGATCCGCCGGGACGACCTCCTTCGTCTGACCGCCCATCGCCAGCCCATATTTTTTCACAAGACGGATAAATTCCGCCTTGCTGAGCATTACGTTAAAATTCGGAATGCTTTCCAGTTTATCCAATGTCCCCCCGGAGTGCCCCAGGCTGTGTCCCGAAATCATGGGCACAACGCACCCCGCCGCATTCGCCAGCGGCGCCAGAATCAGCGAGACCTTATCGCCAACGCCGCCGGTACTGTGCTTATCCACTTTATAGGCATCAATATGGGAAAGATCAATCGTCTCGCCGGAATGCAGCATCACATCTACCAAGGCAATCGTTTCACGGTCGGTCATGCCCTGAAAATTCACTGCCATCAGCCAGGCTGCCATTTGATAATCGGGAATCTCTCCGCTGACGTAGCCGCCAATGAATTCTTTGATCTCCTCTGCCGTATGTTCCTGCCCCATTTTTTTCTTTTCAATAAAATCAGCCGGTATCATGACTCCTCCGGAAATGTATGGTTTCGTTTTTTCTGCTTGAACCATTTCTTGATATGTTCGATATTCAGCATGCGGTGCTCCCAAGTCGCATAATAAGTCAGGTAAATGCCGGCGATTAGTAGGAGAATATTCGGCGTCCACATCGCCCAAAAGGGAGACACAATCAGTAAGTCCGCGAGCTCTTCACCACCCACCAAAAAGACATAGTAGAGTAGAAAAAATAACAGGCTCAGTAGCGCCGGTACGGCGATTCCGCCTTTTTTAGTAATCACCCCCATGGGCGCACCAATCAGGATAAAGATGATGCAGGCGACGGGAATTGAAAATTTTTTATGGATTTCCACCTTATATTTATTGATCTGCTTCTGATAGCTGGTAGCCAGGTTGAGTTCACCTTTGATTCGGGACATCAGCGCATTCAACCGCTTATTCTGGGAGACGGCGGTTTTTTCCGCAAGATTTCGGACGTTTTCGGTCTTCTTTTGTTCAATCAGCGCCTTGATTTTATTAAAATCAATGGAAGCCGTGCTATCCAGGTCTCTTTCCACCAGTTTGAAAATCTTGGCGTAAACTTTATCCCGTTCCCGGGTATATTTGCGGACATTTTCCTGCATCATGGCAATGGTCATCTCCCGGTCGCCCCGGCGCGCCGATTCCCGGCGTTCCAGCATCAGATTGTCCACCGGAATGGCGATCCGGTGCCGCTTGAAATCGGTTTTCCGGTAATCCTCCAGATTCTCCAGGTCCAGCTCGTGAATTTCGCCGGAAAAAAGCATAAACAGCACCGTATTACCGTCCACTTCCAGATAACCGCTGTCGGCATAAATAGTGGTCTGGGTGGATTGCGAATCTTTATTGTAGATGGTTAATTTCCGGAGTTGGTCGCCTTCCCGCTCTTTGACGTAAATGGAATAGTCTGGAATGTCATCCATGAAATAGCCCGGCTCGATATTCAGACCGGGGCGCTTGCGGTATATATCGCCCGCCAGCAAACGGGCTTTGTGGTTGAATTCCGGCAGTACATAATTGTGAAAATAGATCATAAAAAGGCAGACCAGAGTCCCGAAAATAAGCCCCGGTCCCAAGATAGTGGTAAAGCTGATTCCGCTGGAGCGCATCGCTGTGATCTCATTATCTTCCGCCAGGCGACCATAAGCCATTAGCGCCGCCACCAGCACCGCCATAGGCACTGACATCGCCACAATCCAGGCTAAATTCAGGTACAGAAATTCAAAAATCACCGAGAGCTGCAACCCTTTTCCCAGCAGACGATCAACAGACTTGAATAAAAAATTCGACAGCAGCACAAAGGTCACCACGCTGATGGCAAACAGAAACGGAAAAATTAATTCCCGGTAGATATACCGGGCGCCAATCCAGGCACCGCAGAAAGCCAATATTTTACGTGGCAACCGTTTCACTTCATAAAATATACGTTAATCCCTATTTTTTTCATACGTCTAATTATAGAAAAAGAATTTGAAAATGAAAATCGCCACCGGCAATTCAGAAAGGTTTTTTTATTGTTTTTCAGCCCTCTACACCTTAAACTTTTTCATAGCAGAAAGGACTAAGTTTTTGGGAAAACAGCGAAATATATACTCAGGGTTGGGAATCTTCGGCATTTTGTTGCTGTCCTGCGCTATCTTACAGTGCGACAAACCCGAAGTTTATCGTGGTCCAAAATTCATTTTAAGCAAGCCGGAGATTCTGATTCCAAACATCATTTCCAACTACGTCGTCGCACCCCGCTTCGACCCCGCAGGACAGACTATCATCTTCAACGGACGACTTGACGGCGATTCCTGGGATTGTATTTATACCATACCCATCCAGGGTGGTGAGTACCGGAAACTGCTCGAAGCCACCGAGGACCTGCTCTACCCGTCCTATTCCAGCGATCTTTCCAAAATCATCTACACGAAGGGATTCGCCCGGCAGATAATGCTCCATGACAGCGAATCCGGACGCACCAACGCATTGCCGATTTTCGGGAACACGCCAATTCTGCTGCCCGATAATGAAACCGTTCTTTATTCCGG